>JAUXBK010000055.1 GCA_030619405.1 Sedimenticola sp.
GTCTTCAAGGCGCGCCAAGGGGCGCATACTCGTTGTATGTAACCCTTGGCGCAACACCGAAGACGGAGCCATAGACAAGCAAGGCGCGTAATTTAATCTTTTCCAAGCCCCTTAGTGGTCATAGCCAGAGGAGGAGCTGTTTATGCTTGAAAAAATAAAATGCCTGATTCCCGTTTTAGTGACCGGGCTCTGTTTTGCGGTGGCCACCCACGCAGGGACCCCTTCTCCCGTCACCGAGTACTCCGCAGATATCTATCAAAAGATGCCCCAGGGCACCGAGGTCACCGGACGGGTCTATGTGGGCAAGAGCGGTATGCGAACCGACATGGACCGGGATGGGGAAAAAGTCATCCAGCTGATAGATACCCAAAACAAGATCTCACGCATACTCTACCCGGCCCAGCGCAGTTATATGGAATTTCCTTCGGGACCAGCGATGCAGACGACATCTGATCAGGGGGGGGAAGTAAATCCCTGCAAGATGTTGCCGGGTGCCCAGTGCAGAAAACTGGGGGAAGAGAAGATGAATGGCCGGCCGACGGTGAAGTGGGAGATCTCTTTCAGTCAGCAGGGTAAGCAGATCAAGGGCACCCAGTGGATCGACCAGGAACGGGGTATGGTGGTGCGCCAGGAGATGCCGAATGGGCAACGCTCAGAACTCAAGCTGCTCGGCACAGAGGAGTTGAGCGGCCGGAAGGTGGAAAAGTGGGAAGTGGACATGTATCAGGGGGGTAACCGGCAGCGTTCTTTCCGCTGGTACGACCCTGCCCTCAACCTTGTCGTCCGGGAGGTAATGCCCGGCGGTTATGTGCGGGAGATGCGCAACATCCAGGTTGGATCACAGGATCCCGCGCTGTTCCAGGTTCCACCGGGATTCAAGAAGGTGGATCCCCGGCATGGAGGGGATGGTCAGTCGCGCTGAGTAGCTATAATTCGTTGGATACAAAAACAAGAAGGGGGCGGTATCATGATTACGGTGGTTGGCAGTCTGAAGGGTGGATCCGGTAAGAGTACGGTCACATTCAACCTTGCCATCTGGCTGACCATGGCGGAACTGGATGTCAAGGTGGTGGATCTGGATCCGCAGGCCACACTGCGGGATGTCGCGGAAGTGAGAGAAGAGGAGGGGTACACGCCACTGATCTCGGTAAGGGGGAAGAAGGCGCTGGACGAAAAAGAGCTTCGCAAGGCGGACGAGACCCTGATCGATATCGGCACCGCCGACCTGAAGTTGATGAAAAGGGCGATCCAGATAGCAGACCGGGTGTTGGTTCCTGTACCCCCCTCCCAGGCGGATATCTGGTCGACCCAGCGGTTCATTCAGTTCGCGGACTCTCTCGACACCCGGGAAGATCTGCAACTGCTGGCTTTCATCAACCGCGGGGACACCCACCATGCGGTTCGCGAGACGGATGAGGCGGCGGCGGCCCTGGTCTCTCTCCCCGGCATCCGGTTTTTAAGGCCCCGGCTTTGTCAGCGTACCATTTTCAGGCGCTCCTTCAGTGAAGGACTGGCCGTCTTCGAATTGAATGCAAAGTCGAAGGGAACCGAAGAGTTCAATGCACTTTGCGCCAGGCTCTATCCCGATCTGGTCGGGAAAAAGAGCTGATCCCGCACTAGGAGCCTGTCCGAGAATAGGAAACCTACTGCGGCTTCTATTCTCGAACAGGCTCCTAGCCACCGAGGTGGATTGGGCGGCGAATGATCCCGGAGAGAAGGGGCGAATGTTTGATCAGAGGAGGTTGAAAGATGGGTTTTATACGTAATCTGTTCGCATTGGTTGGTCTGCTGGCGGTCATTGCCGGTGGTGCGGTGTATATGAAGATGGAGGCAGCGGTCTCCGAGTTCGATCCGGGTGCCCCTGCAGTCTACTGGGAAATGGCACAGGATATACTGAAATATGGTAACGCCGTGGAGGCTACGGTCTGGAAGATGGAGGTGGCGGAAGGGCTGTCGGCAGACGAAGTGGAGGAGACCATGAAGTTCGTGGCCAACGAACATAATATCGCCAATGTCGGTGAGTTGCCACTCTCCAAGGACGTTGAGGCCAAGATAGGGGGTAAATACCGCTATGTGAAGATCTTCATGTTCTGTAACTCTCTGACTGCCAGGCTGATGCTGGATTATAACGATGCCTATTCCGCCTATCTTCCCTGCCGTATCAGCATGGTGGAGGATCCGGATGGAAAGCTCTGGCTCTACAGCCTCAATATGGATCTCATGATCTATGGGGGACGTCCTCTGCCCGAGGAGTTGAAGGCGGAGGCGCTGAATGTCAAAACAGTCATACTCGATATCATGCAGCGGGGAGCGGAAGGGGATTTTTAGTAACTTCTCAATAAGTTCAGGCAAGAATCTTAAATGTAGGGTGTATCAAGCGGAGCGGATACACCAGGTTACGAAGCGTTGGTGGATCCGTCGCTGCGCTCCTTGATCCACCCTACCCGTTTGCCCCAGGATATTGAGAAGTTACGAATTTTAATCCAGAGCCACTGAATAAGAAAAAAAACAAGTAAAAACAATTAGTAAGCAATCGGATTGAAATAATTCTACTATTGTTAGCATAGAAATATATGATAGGCTTGGAAGCCAGCGTGTAACTGAATCAAACGACCCGGTAAATTTTCCGGGCTGAGGGTCGGCAAAAAAATGGTCGAACAGCAGCAACCACCCCAACAGATATCGGAGCAGGAGAAGAGGGACTACTCCTTGGACCGACTCTCAGAGGCGTTCGAGACCAGTGCTCGGCGGTGGGAACTGATCGTCTATCCCTCGCTTTTCGCATTCATCATTCTGGCGGGTTATGGGTTCTTTCTGATCTACAGTCTGGCAACAGATGTTCATTATCTGGCCATCAGTGTGGATTCCAATATGACCGTGCTGGCCAGTAACATGCAGAGTGTATCGGACAACATGACTCATATGACTGCCAACATCAAAATCATGGCGACCAATCTTACGGATATCAACCGGAAGGTGGGTACCCTCGAGCCGATGTTGACCAGCATCAACTCCATGGATCAGTCTATGGGTTCCATGGAACGGTCGATTCAGTCCATTACTGTGTCGACCCACAACATGCGTAGCGACATGGCGATCATGAACCAGAATGTCTCCCGACCCATGTCGTTCATGAACACCTTTCTGCCCTGGTAAGGGCGGGTCAGAATTCGTAAAAGATACTCTCGGATGGCTCCTGCACGAAATACCCTTGGATATAGTCCACGCCCACGTTCCACAGGATAGCCATGCAGTTAGCGTCCTCCACGCCCATGGCAACGGATCGGGTCTCGTGGGTATGGACCTGTTCATTCAGCTCTGACAGATGGTCCTGTTTTTCCTGGCTCTTTGACAGTCCCTCGATCAGAGAAGGATCATATTTGACATAGTCGATGGGCAGGTGTTTCAACAGCGCCTCGGATCTGTCGCTGGTGCCATACTGGTCGATGGCAAGCAGGCATTTTATCTTTTTCAATCCTTCCAGAAGTGCTTTGGCCTGTCTCAGATGGGCGCGGATATCCTCGCTGCGGATCTGGAAGGTCAGCCAGGCCCCCTTGGCATTTTCCTCTCTCAGTCGATCACAAATCCAGAGCAGGAGGTTTTCGTCTTTCAGGGCGGCGGCCGAAAGAGTGACGAAGAAGCTTATCTTGCGCCCCTGTTTCCTCTGGACCACGAGTCCCCGGATGGCGTGCAATATCACCCAGCGGTCGATCTCGAGCATCTGACCGCTCTGTTCCGCAACTTTCATGAAATATTCGGGGAGAATCTCCTCATCGTTGTTGTCGATCAGGCGGGTCAGAACGGCGTAGGTCTCCCGGCTCTCTCCCTGCAGGCTGACAATGGGCTGGTAGACGAGACGGAATCGGTCATTTTCCAGCGCATGTTGAATCAACTGATTCAGACTGGCCTCGTTACCCGCTTCTTCCGAGCCAGGCTGCATTGCCTGCTCATCATAGAACGAAGTGTTGTTCCTGCTCTCACCCCGAGCTTTTTCACAGGCATGGTAGGCGTGATTCACCGCCTCCTGCCCATTTGAGGTATCACTATTCAGGCGGGTGATGCCGATGCTGCAGGTTTGATCCAGCACCCCGGCTTCAGCAGAGAAATCGTGCTCTTGAACCCGATGATGTATGGTTTTCGAAAGGGCTACAGCTTCAGCGGCGCTGCCGCCCTTGAGGAGCATGGTAAAAGTATGATCACCGAAGCGTGCCAGCAGCGTTCTGTCCTCGGCGATCCCTTTCAGTATCGCTGCAAACCCCTTCAGGAAGATATCACTGGCCGCGATACCGGTGCTCGATCGAATCTGCTGAAAGTCATCGATGACGATGTAAAACAGCCAGTCTTTCTCTTTTGAGCCACCTTTTGCGACGATAGCTTCGTTGATCTGTGCAAAGAAATGCTGGCGATTCGAGAGGCCGGTCTGTGGGTCTTGATTGCTGATCTGATCGAGTTTCTGCTTCAGGTGCGCATCTTGTTGTGTTGTATCTCTGATAGTGATCTGAGTACAGGACTCGCCATCGATGCTGGCGGCAGAGAACTCCAGCAGGGCGTCGAATGTCTCCCCTCCACTGTGCTGACAGCGTACTTCGAGCTGTGATTGCCCCGCCTCCTCAGTGCGCAAGAATCCCTTGAACTTGTTGTGATCATCTGCTGCGATCATATCGAGTATTGGGAGTCCCTCGAGAGCCTCCATATCCTGGTGTCCGAACATCTCCAGGTAGGCCGGGTTGGCGAGAATATGCATCCCTTCATGAATATAGGCGATGGCGTCACGGGAGTTATTGATCAGGGTGGCACAGCGGGCCTCTGTTTCACGCAGCGCGGCCAGGGTCCGTTTCAACTCCCGACGCACCAGAAGATCGTTGAATTCCCGCTTCACTACCAGCTGCATGTGATCCGGGTCTTCAGTCGCCACCACGTCTCTGGCTCCGGCCCGTAAGGCCTGGAGCAGTATTTCCGGTTCCTGATCCTGATATATCACGATCAGCGGTATCTCGGGGCAACTACTCAGGCACAGGTTGATCTTTGCGTTGAAGTCAGCCTTTTCGGTATCCGCCGAGCAGAGTATGAGATCGAGGTTGGGGTCGGCCAGCGCATCGGTGAGCGGCTTTCCCTTATCCACTTGCCTGGGGTGTACTGCGATCCCGGCATTTCTCAGAGTCGTGATATAGCTCTCAGCTGCGTCCAGCGATCGTTCAATGATCAACAACTCAATCGCGTTTTCGTCACGGCTGCTCATACCTTGTCAGAGATCAGACCAGATGCTGTCAAAATCCGTCTCTTCCTCCTCCTCTGTCAACATAGGCTCCTGCGCTGTGTCATTTCCCTCAACGAACCGGAAGCGGGCGAAAGAACCGGCAATCTCTACCAGGCGGGTAAGTTGCAGTCGCCGGTCGGCGCCGCCAGATTTAACCAACACGCTATCACCCGGTTTGAACGGAAGCGTTGGTAGAATCAGCGTTGCGGGCTGGTCTGCCACTTCAAGCTCGGGTAGAAGCAGACACTTCTGGCTCACGTCTGAAAAGAGATCCATATCTGCGAGCCTGGCTGTGGCGGCCCTGGAGGTAGGGGAGAGCATCTCCACACCTACGTGCAGCCCGACTCCTGGCGTGTTCTTTATCCAACGGCTTACGCCAATCGAAAACTGGCTGCTGTTGGAAGCAGACTGAATACCCAGTACTTCCCCGACTTTTATTCCGGGGATGCCCTGACCACGCCATTGGATGCAGTACCCCCCGGCACTCTCATTGAGTGTCTTCACCGTGAACGTTTCTGACAAGAGGTCCTGTTTCCCTTCGTTCCACGCCGGAGTGAACTGCTCGCCGAAGTCCGGTGCGTCCACGTCACTGGCAAGGATCGCTTTTTCTTTCTCCCCCTGACGGATAGGAACCAGGTCGTAGTGCGCCGATTCACCGGAAGAGTAGAGCAGGGTGTTGATCAGTGGTCGGGTCTGTGGTGGTTCAAACCAATCCATTTCCGGGTCGGCTGTCTCTTCTTGTTCCTGTTCCTGTCTGGTTATCGGCTCATTGTCACCAACACTCAACATGGCATGGATCGTCGACAGGCCGACCACGTTGTTCAGCTCAAGGTTGAGAGATGTCCGTGCGAATTTCCTTTTGTGAGTCGATCGGAATACCAGAATCAGCTTTCGTAACAGGTGTTTTGCCGTTTGCCCACTGATAGCCATAGCGTCCGAATGGATGGAATCTGACGGCAGGTCATTATAATGATCCTTCAAAGTCTCGATCAATCTACCCGTGTCGAGTAGACGGCAGTTGCTGTCCATGTCTTCACGCTGAAGACCCGAATGAGCGGGAGGCGTGTCACTTGCAAGCCTGGCGACAAACAGGTTTTTACTGCCCAGGGTGTTCTGACGTTTCGGAAGGCTCAATTTTACCCGTTTACTCCAGGCGGGCAACTGCAGAAAGACGTGCTCGATCTCCCGTTGA
Source organism: Sedimenticola sp. (assembly GCA_030619405.1). Taxonomy (GTDB): domain Bacteria; phylum Pseudomonadota; class Gammaproteobacteria; order Chromatiales; family Chromatiaceae; genus JAUXBK01. Next base: position 6,450 of record JAUXBK010000055.1, read on the forward strand.
CGGAGATGGTAAGGACCGCTGATGGAAAAGAGCAGGGCCTGAAGGTAGATGTTGGAAATCGTGCCGCTGGCCCCGTCGGTTTCACCATCCTTGACCGGGATTTCATGAAACTGCCTTTTTTCGGCATAGGCATACAGTTGATGGATCTCTTCCCAGGTATGGCGAGGGTAAGGGTCGTAGACGATGGCAGACTGGTAGAGTACCCAGAGAAGGCTGCGCATAGCCCTGTGGATGGCGATCACCAGCAGTTTTCTGTCGATTCTGGTGGAAGGGTGGGCAAGCAGGTTTTCGATGAAGACCTTATAGGCCAGGGCCAGTTCGGAATAGAGTTCCCGGTTGAGTACGGCCACTTTCCGGTTCTTGGCAGAAAGCGGGAACGCCGCATCGAAATAGTATCGTCTCAGATTATCGGAGATATACCCGATGGGGCGTCGGAACAACTCGGCAACCTTGATCCGTACTGGCAGCGGAATATCGAGACGATTGAATTCCACCACGGTCTTGAACAGTTGCCGTGACGTCTCGCCCAGATTCGCCATCGGCAGGGCGGAAACCCACGCGTCGACCTGCTCGGGCCGGATCAGGATGGAGTCTTCCGGTGCAACGGTGCGCTCTGGCGTGTGGAGATGGAGGCTGTGCTGTCGTTCCATAGCCATTATAACGCTTGATTGGCCAGGATCTTTACAGATTGAGTCAAGTTTCTAGTGCTGGGTATAGACACGGTTGAATGCTACTACAGCGGAATACTGAATGTAAGGGTGGGTTCTCTTTTCTCATGCCGTCACACGAGTGGTGTTTTGGACTCGGAACCCGGGATCTCCCGCACCAGCCGTGGCACCAGATAACCTGGTAGCTGGTGCCTGACAGCCTGGTGCAGTTCGATTGCCTCCGGGTCGGGCACCGCGAAGTGGCTGGCACCTTGGACTGGATCCAACTGGTGAAGGTAATAGGGCAGAACTCCTGCGGCCGAGAGTCCCTCGCTCAATTCCACCAGAGCCCGTGATGAGTCGTTCACGCCTCTCAGCAGAACCGATTGATTGAGCAACGATACGCCCGCACTGCGAAGGCTGGAGAGGGCGGTGCGGAGGGGGTCGGTGATCTCCCGGGCATGATTGACGTGGAGTACCAGCACGGACTGCAGTCCTGAGTCACTGAGCCAACCGCTCATCTCGGTGGTTATTCGTTCCGGGAGCACTGCCGGCAGCCGGGTGTGGACTCGTAATCGCTTGACATGGGGGATTTCCGAGAGCTTTTGGGCGAGTTGCGACAACCGGTTATCCGACAACATCAGAGGGTCGCCACCGCTGAGGATTACCTCGTTGATCTGGCCTGAGCGCGTGATGAAATCGAGGGTGTCACGCCACCGGTCGCACCCGGCGCTGGAATTGGAATAGGGGTAGTGACGACGAAAGCAGTAGCGACAGTGGATACCACAGGCACCGGTGGTGATGACCAGCACCCGTCCCCGGTACTTCTGCAGTACGCCGGTTCCCACACTCCGGTCCAGGTCACCCACCGGATCGGTGCTGAATCCGGGCTGCAATCGAAGCTCGTCGTCGATGGGCAGCACCTGGCGCAGGAGTGGGTCATGGGGGTTTCCTGGCTCCATCAAGGCGGCGTAACCAACGGGTACCCGCAAGCTGAACTCCCTGGCGGCAGCCCGGGCGCCGGGCAGCAGGTCGGGATCGATACGGAGATATTCGAACAGCGCCTCCACCCGGGTGAAGGCGCTGGTGAGCTGTTGCTGCCAGGCAGGGGTCTGACATGTGGCAGAGGTTCGATGTATCATGCGCCTTTCCAGTTCGGTAGTTTCGTGAGGAAGCGATGGCAAGTTACAGTACCAATGAGTTCAAGGGTGGCCTTAAGATCATGCAGGATGGTGATCCCTGTTCCATTATAGCGAACGAATTCGTCAAACCGGGCAAGGGCCAGGCTTTCAACCGGGTCAAGATCCGTAACCTCAAGACCGGGCGTGTCATCGAGCGCACCTTCAAATCCGGCGAGAGCGTGGAAGCGGCGGATGTGCTGGAGGTGGAACTGCAGTACCTCTACAACGACGGTGAGTTCTGGCACTTCATGGATTCGGAGAGCTACGAACAGTACAGTGCCGATGCCAAGGCGGTGGGTGAGACCAGCAAGTGGTTGAAAGACCAGGCCAGCTGTACCGTTACCCTCTGGAACGGCACGCCCATTATCGTCGAGCCGCCCAATTTTGTAACTCTCAGCATTACCGAGACCGATCCCGGACTGAAGGGCGATACCTCCGGAGGCGGTGGCAAGCCCGCCACCCTGGAGACCGGTGCCGTGGTGAGAGTGCCCCTGTTCATCCAGTCAGGTGAGACGATCAAGGTCGATACCCGCTCCGGGGAGTACGTCTCCCGCGCCAGGGAAGAGTGAGCGATGGGTCAGCGGGAGAGTGGCGACCTGTCGCGACTCCCCGGCGATTGCAGGCGCGTGCCCGACTGTTGGCTGGGGTGCGTGACTATTTCCACGGCGCCGGGGTGATGGAGGTAGAGACACCCGCCTGTTCGGTTGCCGCCGTCACCGACCCTGCAATCGACAGCCTTGCAACCCGCTACAGCGGGCCCGGGGCCGCCAATGGGCGGACCCTCTATCTTCACACTTCGCCTGAATTTCCCATGAAACGACTGCTGGCTGCCGGCTCCGGGGCGATCTTTCAGATCTGCAGGGTGTTCCGTGATGGTGAGTCCGGGCGTTTCCACAACCCGGAGTTCACCCTGCTCGAGTGGTACCGGCCCGGCTGTGATCACCATCGGTTGATGGATGATGTGGCAGCGCTGGTACAGGCGCTGCTTCCCGCCCCGGCGGTGGAGGAGCGCATCAGTTATACTGCACTGTTTCATCGCCATCTGGGGATCGACCCTTTTGTTCTGCCGCCCCAGGCGCTGCGCCTGGTTGCTGGCAATCAGGGTGTGCCGGGTGTGGACAGCCTGGATCTGCCCGACCGGGACAGCTGGCTGGATCTGCTGATGACGCACTGCATCGAGCCGGCGCTTCCGCCCGGACTCTGCTTTATTTACGACTACCCGGCCAGCCAGGCCTCTCTGGCCAGGATACGCTCGGGCGACCCGCCAGTATCAGAACGCTTCGAACTCTATCTGGATGGACTGGAGCTGGCCAACGGATTCCACGAGCTGAGGGATGCGGCTGAACAGCGACGGCGTTTCCAGCACGACCTGGTGCGTCGGCGGGAACTGGGGAAGCCTCTACCGCCCCTGGACGAGCGGTTTCTCTCTGCCCTGGAGGCGGGCCTGCTCGACTGTGCCGGGGTGGCGCTGGGGATCGACCGTCTGCTGATGCGGGTAACCGGTGCCAGCCATATCGACCAGGTTCTGGCGTTTCCTCTGGAGCGGGCCTGAATGCCACCCAGATGCCAGGATCCTGACAGCATCTCCCTTATTTATTGGCGGTGAGGAACGATCATAACCGTTCACGGGATCATAAAGACATTTAGCCGCGGATTGACGCGGACATTTTTTGTGTTACAAACTCGCCAATCTGCTCGCCCATGCAGACGGTGGTACCCGGCTGCATGGATTCACTCCACTCGATCGCGTTTCGGGGAAACAGCAGGATCACGGTGGAGCCCATGTTGAAGCGTCCCATCTCCTCACCCTTGTCCAGCTCCACTGGCTCCGGTGGTTCTCCAATGTAGTTCCAGTGGCTGATTCGACGTGACCGGGGCGCGACGGTGCCGGCCCAGACCGTATCCATGCTGGCCACGAAAATGGCACCCACCATGATGACGGCCATCGGTCCCGCCTCGGTTTCGAACAGGTTGATCACCCGTTCGTTGCGGCTGAACAGCCTCGGCACCGCCCGGGTGGTGGCGGGGCTGACACTGAACAGCCGACCAGGGACATGAACCATCTTCTTCAACAGACCGCCGAAGGGCATGTGAATACGGTGGTAGTCCCTGGGGGAGAGATATAGGGTGGAAAAACTTCCCCCCTCGAACATATCCGCCAGCCGCGGGTCCCCCCCCAGCAGCTCCTGTGTCGAGTAGAATTGCCCCTTGGCCTGGATGATCCGCCCCTGCTCGATACGGCCGGCCTGGCTTACGGTACCGTCTACCGGGCTGGCGATGGCTGCCCGACCTCGGATGATCGGGCGGGCCGCAGGCTGCAGGGCGCGGGTGAAAAAGGTGTTGAAGCTGGGGTAGTGTTCCGGGTCCGGTTCCTCTGCAATACTCATGTCTACACGATAGGCGCGAATGACTGCCCGGATCATCAGGTTTTTCAGGAGGAACCACTCATTCCGGGTCAGCCAGTACATCACCGCCGACAGCAGGTGGTGCGGCAGCAGGTAGAGTAGCAGGGCAAACAGCCGGTCGAGCAGGCCGGGGTAGTCGTTACGGGTTCCGGGTTTATGCATTTGGGATAAGTGTCCGCTCAGCCCTTGATTACCATTACTGAGCTATGGGCGTGCTCGACCACCTTGGCAGCGCAGGAGCCGAGAAATACCTGTGCCAGACTCTGGGTGTGGGAGGGGATGATGATCAGGTCAGACTGGAGTTTCTTCGCCTGCTCCAGGATCCGTTCCGCGGGGCTTCCCTCGGTGATGATCAGATGAGTCTGGATGTCATTGGGAAAGTTTGCAGCGACGTATCGCTTAAGTTCCACCCCGATCTCCTTCAGTGCCTTTTTGGCCGCTTTTTCCGGGAAGAAAGAGGCGACCAGCGGCATACCGAAACCGGGCATCACTGTCATCACATAGACCTCTGCAGCATGTTTGCGGGCCTCGTCGATGGCGATCTTCACTGCCTTGGCGGCCAGGTGCGTCTCCTGAAGGTCGATCGGCATCAGTATTTTCTTGAACATTACCGGTTCCTTGTCTGTTTCACGACACTGGGGTCAGCTCTGAACCGAGCCATCCCCGTCTATAGATGCGGCTGTCGCCGCGAATAGTTGCAGGATCTAGGTATCAACTCAGGCTGCTTCCGGCACCGGGTCCGGCCGGTGCCGCTTGCGCTGCACCAGGGCAAGAAACCACAACAGGACCAGGGCAGGGATGAACATGATCTGTTTGGGCGGGCGCTCCGCGGTTACCTGGACGTTGAGGATCTCCCAATCCATGTCGAGCCCTGCCTCCTGGGCCTGACTACTGAAGCCGACCATGTCGATGATCACCCGCTCCCCCTCCACCCTGTATTCGACGATACCCGCATTGGCCAGCCGTTCCTTGCCGGGGCCGGCGGGGCCCATGGGCAACAGAACCGTCCGGCTTACCCGTTTGCCATCCAGGTTTTCACCGGTTGCCATCAGCTGCAGGTTGCCCTCCGGTGGGACCTCCTCCGCCAGTTCCACGATGCTGGTCGGCGGCATGATATTGACCGGGGAATAGACCATGTCCCACCAGAAGCCGGGGCGGAACAGGGTGAAGGCGATCAGCAGCAGCAGCAGGGATTCCCACAGGCGGCTTCTGGTCAGCCAGTAGCCCTGGGTGGCGGCGGCGAACAGCAGCATGGCGATGGTTGCGCTGGCGATGACCAGCAGCAGTTCGAACCAGTTGCCGATCCCGATCATCAGCAACTGGGTGTTGAAGATGAACAGGAACGGCAGGATGGCGGTA
>JAUXBK010000061.1 GCA_030619405.1 Sedimenticola sp.
TCAATGTCGAACAAATCCGTCGCCGTTGTCACTGGCGCTTATCGTGGTCTGGGCTATGAAACCTGCCGCCAACTGGCAAAACTGGATTATAAAGTCATCCTCACTGCGCGCAGAGAGGCAGAAGGCCGTGCAGCCGCAGAAGCCCTACAGCGCGAAGGACTGGATGTCAGCTTTTACCCCCTGGATGTGACCAGTGGAACTTCCATCCAGCAACTGGCCGACTTCATCCGTACGAAATACCGCCGGCTGTACGTATTGGTGAACAATGCCGGCATTTTCCCAGACCCTGCCCCCTCGGACCGCAGCAGCACTGCCTTCGATGCCGACATGGAGACCGTACGAAGTGGATTCGAGATCAACACTCTTGGCCCCTTGCATCTCTGCCAGATACTGATCCCTCTCATGGGGGACCAGGGTCGTGTGGTAAACGTCTCTTCCGGTATGGGCCAGCTCAGCGAGATGAACGGCTGCTGTCCCAGCTATCGTCTCTCCAAGACCGCCCTCAATGCCGTCACCCGTATCTTTGCCGACGAACTGAAAGAGACCGGCATCAAGATCAACTCCGTCTGCCCCGGCTGGGTACGCACAGACATGGGTGGAGAGGAAGCGCCGCTCTCCATCGAGGAAGGATCCCACGGCATCGTCTGGGCCGCCACACTCCCTGAAGATGGCCCCAGTGGAGGATTCTTCCGGCACGGCAAGCCGATTGACTGGTGATCCCTGCGCTGAGGTAATCAAGGAGGATCCCTTGATTACCCCGATCAGCCCCAGGGCCAGACGTGGGGTACGAGCAGCAGGGTGACCAGGCCCACAAGCAGGGTGAGGGGGATGCCGATGCGCAGGTAGTCGGCGAAGCGGTAACCGCCGACGCCGTAGACCATCAGGTTGGTCTGGTAGCCGATGGGGGTGGCGAAACTGGCGGAGGCCCCGACCATCAGGGTGATGATGAACGGCAGCGGACTCACCCCCAGGTTGCCGGCGGTGGAGAGCGCGATAGGAAACATGATCACTGCGGCCGCATTGTTGGTGGCAACGGCGGTGAGAATAGCGGTGGTCAGAAACACCAGTAGCAGGGTGAGCCAGGGTACCGCACCCGCCAGCCCGACCATAGCACCCGCCAGGGCACCGGCTGCCCCTGTGTTCTGCAACGCATTGCCCAGGCCAAACGAGGCGGCGATGACGATCAGTACCTGCCAGTCGACGCTGCGCCTTGCCCGGCCACCGGTGATGCAACGGGTCAGAATCATAAGCCCAGCCGCCAGCATCGAGGCCTTCAGCATGCTCAGCCAGCCGGCGGCGACAGAGAGCACCATAAACGCCAGGATGGCGATGGCGATCAAGGCCTTGTCGTGCCGGGGCGGCGTGGCACCCTCGATACGACTGACCAGGAAAAAATCCCGGGAGTTGTGCTGCTGCTCGGCAAACGACAGATGTGACTCCAGCAGCAGGGTGTCACCCGGGCGCAACACGATATCCCCGATCTTCTGGTGCAATCGCTCACCGTTACGGGCTACGGCAATGATCACTGCATTGTAGACATTGCGGAAATGCCCTTCCCGCACACTCAACCCCACCAGCGGGCAACTGTCGGAGACCACCGCCTCCACCAGCGTTCGGTCCTGCCGGGGAGACTGCAGCTTGAACAGCTGGTTCGAGGCCGGTCGGAGGCCCCGTATCTGTTGCAGATCCACCACCGACTCGATGATCCCCACGAACACCAGTCGGTCTCCCGCCTGCAACAGCTCCCGGGGCGAAACGGCCGCCATCACCTGGCCCTGACGATCGATCTCGATCAGAAACATCCCGTGCAGCTGACGCAGACCGGCCTTCTCGATACTCTTGCCTGACAGGGGGCTGCCCTCCTCCACCAGCATCTCCACCGTGTACTCCCGAGGATCGTCGAAGCGGCTGATGGCGGGTACCCGGTCCGGCAGCAACCATCGGCTGGTGAAGAGAATGAAGAGGAATACGACGACCACCACCGGAACCCCGATCCATGCCAGATCGAACATCCCCAGCCCGGGGAGACCCACCTGTTCCATCAGCAGGCTGTTGACCACCAGATTGGTGCTGGTGCCGATCAGGGTACAGGTACCACCGGCGATGCTGGCAAAACTGAGGGGGATCATCAGTTTGGAGATGGAGAGCCGATGGCGCTTGGCCCAGTCGACCACGGCCGGAATGAACATGGCCACCACCGGGGTATTGTTCAGAAAGGCACTGATCAGCGCCACCGGCGTCATCAGGCGAAACTGGGCGTGGCCCAGGGACCCGGGCCGGCCCAGCACCGACTGGACAATCCAGCCGATCCCTCCGGTCTCCCGCAGTCCGGCCACCACCACATAGAGCACACCGACGGTGACCATACCCTCGTTTGCCAGCCCCGCCAGCGCCTCCTCGGGTGAGAGGACACCGGCGACGAGCAGCAGCGCCACCCCCCCGACCATGACGATATCGGGAGCGAACCGGGTAACGGCCAGAGTAGAGAAACAGAGCAGCGTCACGGTAACGGAATACCACGCCTGCCAGCTCGTCATCGTGCTGCTTCCTGAAATGCTTCCTGAAAAAAGATTATTCTTGGAAAGGCAAATGCGTTCTCGCGCTAAAGGCGCAATCGAAAACCTTAAAACCAAAAGCATTCTCGCGCAAAGACGCAAAGACGCAAAGGAAAACCTTGAAAAACAAAACCCAATAAATGCAGGATTATTGCTGGTGCACTTTCACCTAGATCCTGCAAGTAGTCGTGCATACAGAGTGCAAGCTATTGTTTTGTAGAGCGAATGAAAAATTGAGTGGAATCCTTATTGTGAGTGCCGAGATTTTTCATATCGCTATACGGAACAAGAGGTTGTGCTATGTGCGTACGAATACTTGCAGGATCTAGGTTTCAATGCATGTTCCTTTACAAATACAGAAAACAAGCAATAATTGAGGCTCTTGCAAAACTCCTTAATACTCTCTCCTTTGAGGGAGAGGGGGCAATGAACTCCGAAACTTGAGTTGCAAGAACCTCAATTACTTGTTTTATTATCTTGTTTTTGTGTTTTGTTTTTCCTTTGCGCCTTTGCGCCTTTGCGCGAGAATGTTTTTGGTTTTGGTTTTGGTTTTGTTTTTAATCAACGATCGCGCCCCTCCCAGATATCCGCCGGCCGGCGGCGATTCAGATTCAGGCGTCTTTCCTGCGCGATACGGGATAGCTTTATCGGAGCCTGCTCCCACCTCCGTTCATCACGACGGCGGTCGACCACACCCTGATAGATGCAGCTGCAGGCCTCGGCATCGCAACCCTCCAACGGAAGCGCAGGGGCCATTCTGAAGGAGAAGAATCTTCCGATCAAACGGGTGGATGCCCGACATCCGCAACGATGCAGCTGGACCCCGCGGAAACAGTGAGATTTATGCAACTTCTCCAGCTGTTCCTGCTGGGGGGTCTGTTTTTTCTTTTTTCTGGGGAACCATTTCATAACCACCTTATCGACGGGGATGAGGGGTTTCTTTAGCCGTTTTTATGTTGACTAGCGCAACGACAACCTCAGGTTGTCGATCAGTCGCGCGCGCCCCACATAGGCGGCAGCCAATATCACCAGCTCCTCCTCCACCGACATCGGAGCACCCAGATCCTCTGCCCGGCGGATGACGAAATAATCGGGTTTCAGCCCCGCCTCCGTCAACCGGGAGAGGGCCGTCTGCTCCAGTCTGCGGTAGTCTCTCGCGCCACCGATGATGGCATTGGCGGTCTCCCTCAGCATACGATACATGGCAGGCGCGCGGGCACGCTCGTCCGGTGACAGGTAGTTGTTACGGGAGCTGAGCGCCAGACCGTCCTCCTCTCGCACGGTGGGCACCCCGCGGATCTCCACCGGCATGCAGAGATCCTCCGTCATCCGGCGGATCACCAGCAGCTGCTGGTAATCCTTTTCACCAAACAGGGCCAGACTCGGCTGGGTCATATTGAACAGCTTGCAGACCACTGTCGCCACCCCAACGAAGTGACCCGGGCGGGAAACACCACAGAGAATATCGGAGATGCCCGGCACCTCCACTCGCGTCTGCCCCTCCAGCGGGCGCCGATAGATCTCCGCTTCACTGGGCTGAAACAGCAGATCGGCGCCTGCATCGGTCAACCGGGCGATATCTTCGTCCAGGGTACGGGGATAGGCATCTAAATCCTCCCCGGCGCTGAACTGCATCGGGTTGACGAAGATGGAGACCACCACCCGGTCCGCCAGGTCCCGGGCCTTCAGCACCAGTTCCAGGTGGCCCGCATGCAGATTACCCATGGTCGGCACCAGCGCGGTCCGTTCACCCGCGCCACGCCAGACCGCCAGTTGCAGGCGCAGCTCCCCGATAGTCTCTACCCGGTTCACTGGTAACAGTGCTCTTCTGCTGGAAAGGTGCCCCCCTTCACCGCTTTCACATAAGTGGCGATGGCGGCGGTCACGGAGCAGGTGTGTTCCAGGAAATTCCGGTTGAAACGGGGCAACGGGCCAGGTGTGATATCCAGCATGTCGTAGAGCACCAGCACCTGGCCATCACAATCGGGCCCGGCACCGATACCGATCACGGGAATCGAGACAGAGCGGGAGATCTCACCCGCCAGCACTGCCGGCACACACTCCAGCACCAGCATCTGGGCCCCCGCCACCTCCAGCGCCAGAGCGTCCTCACGCATGATGCGTGCCGTTTCTTCGTCGCGACCCTGCACCCGGTAGCCGCCCAGGCGATGAACAGACTGGGGCAGCAGTCCCAGATGAGCACAGACCGGGATACCGTTGCCGGTGAGCTGCCGGACCGTCTCCAGCTGGATCGTCCCACCCTCCAGCTTGACCATCTGTGCTCTGCCCTCCTTCATCAGGCGGCCGGCGGTGGCAAGGGCCTGCCGGGGAGAACTGTAGCTCATGAACGGCATGTCGGTGATCAACAGCGCATTGCGTCGCGCCCGCGCGACACAGCGGGTGTGGTAGATCATCTCCTCCACCCCCACCGGCAAGGTGCTCTCCTGCCCCTGGATAACCATCCCCAGGGAATCACCCACCAGGATCACCTCCACCCCCGCCTCTTCGAGACGGGCAGTGAAACTGGCATCGTAGCTGGTCAATACCGCGATCTTCTCCCCCCGTTGCTTCATCTGCATCAGGGAAGCTGTGGTTACGCTGGGCATGGTTCCGCAATCCAAAACAATTTAGAAGCAGGATTTTACCCTATCGCCAGAAAAAAGCGGAATCTCTCACCTCCTCCCGCCTCCAAGCAGCGATAAAGCCGGACCCGGTTCAGGGCACTGTTCGACCAATTTGTTCAGAATCCCCCGCCCGGGCACATGCAGTGCAGCGGGCGCGATCTCCTGTAACGGATAAAGCACGAAGGGGCGCAGATGAAGGCCGGGGTGGGGTACTTTCAGCTTCGGGGTATCTATTACCTGTTCACCGTAGAGCAGCAGGTCGAGGTCCAGGGTGCGTGGTCCCCAATGCGCTTTGCGGACACGGCCATGGGCATCCTCTATGCGCTGTAGCTGTCCAAGCAGATCATAGGCCCCCAGGCGGGTGGAGAGCCCCGCCACTGCATTCACATAGTCCGGCTGATCCGGCGGCCCCATCGGCTTGCTCGAATAGAGCCGTGAACAGGCGAAGCAACAACTGTCCGGGATCTCCCCCAGCTCGTCCAGGGCGCAGGTCACCTGGTCCACCGGTCCATTCAGATTACTGCCAATCCCCACGTAGACGACCACCCCGCCGCTGCAGGGAGAGGTGCCTTTTCTCTCCTCAGGCGCGTTCATTCGCCCTCGGCAGGTACCAGGCGCTTACGCGGCCGGCGCCTGCGGCGCTGTCGGCCGGCGGTAGGTTTGGAGGAGGCTGCCATCTGCTGCTGCGCATCCCCCTCCACCGATTGGAATCGAGTCCACCACTCAGCCAGTTCCGCGTCCACCTCCCCCGCTTCGGCGCGCAACAGCAGGAAATCGTAAGCGGCCCGAAAGCGAGGATGACCAAGCAGCCGATGGGGACGCTTGCCAGCACGCTGCTCGAAGCGGTGTTGCAGATACCAGATCTCCTTCATCATCAGGCTGAAGCGCTTGGGGATGGACACATGCCGGACCTGTTGTGAGACCACCACGCTCCCCGCCTGCTGTATCGCCGGCAGTCTGGCCTCACCCTCGGCCATCAGATCATTGGCCAGTTGCCGCACCGGCTCCCACAGCAGCACCGCAAGCAGGAAAGCGGGGGTGACTGGTTTGCCCTGCTGGATGCGAAGGTCTGTGTTGTACAATCCCTTGGCCACGAACACCACCGGGAACTTATTCTCCTCCCGGCTCAGCACCTCGTCGGTTTCCGGGAACAGCTCCCGAAACAGGCTGTAATGGCACAACTTTTCGTAGCTCTGAACTGCCGCCCCCCCCATGAACAGTTTCAGCATCTCGTCAAACAGACGGGCGGACGGGACATCCTGCAGCAGATCCCCCAGATCGAATATCGCCTCTTCAACCTCCGAATCGATATTGAACCCGAGCTTGGCCGCGAACCGCACCGCCCGCAGCATCCGCACCGGGTCTTCCCGGAAGCGGGTCGCCGGGTCGCCCAACAGACGCAACCGGCCCTGCTGCAGATCTTCCAGGCCGCCAGCGTAATCGATGACGGAGAAATCCTCGATACTGTAATAGAGGGCGTTGACGGTGAAATCCCGTCGCAGGGCATCCTCTTCGATCGAGCCGTAGACGTTGTCCCGCAGCAACATCCCGTTCTCGATCCTGCGCTCCCCCCCCTCGGTGTCATCGTTGATGCCCCGGAAGGTCGCTACCTCGATGATCTCTCGGCCAAAGTGAACATGGGCCAGCCGGAACCGGCGCCCGATCAGGCGGCAGTTACGGAACACCCGCCGCACATCTTCCGGACTGGCATCGGTGGCGATGTCGAAATCCTTGGGCTCACGCCCCAACAGCAGGTCACGCACCCCGCCACCAACGAGATGCGCCTGAAACCCGGCCTGCTTAAGGCGATAGAGCACTTTTACCGCATTTGCGCTGATATTGGTCCTGGAGATATTGTGCTCTGATCGGGGGATGATGGTTGGATTGGCTATCGTCTTTTCCCTATTACTGCCATGGTTGAGTTTATTAGGCTTGAGGACTGCGCCCGCATGAGTATAATACACCTCCTCACGTCGCGACGCTCCCTTCGTCTAGCGGTCCAGGACGCTGGCCTCTCACGCCGGTAACAGGGGTTCGATTCCCCTAGGGAGTACCATCTCGTAGAAACAGCAAAGCCCCGGCAGGATAAACCTGCCGGGGCGTTCTGCTTTGACATGCAGGGATAAAGCGGGCGGGCTTCTACTCTTTCCACTTGCGAAACAGCTGTTTCGCCTCTTCTTTCTTCAACCTGGCCACGGGGCGAATCTTCTGCTTCACCACCTCGGGTTGTTCATGCGGTGGCCCGGGCTCAGCCTTGACCAAGGGTGCCGGCTCCAGCTTCACCGCCGATACCTCCTCTGGTGCATCAACCGCAACCGGCTTCTTTTCCGGCTCACCCTTATGGTGCAGCCGAAACAGCCCGGTACTCGCTTTGTCCTTAAGCACCGATCGGACCAGTTCCACATCCACGGTATGCTGCTGATCGGCGAAGCCGTACACCAGAGCGGTGTCGCACAGCACGTTGATTACCCGAGGCACCCCCTGGCTGGCACGATAAACCAGGTCACAGGCCGCAGCGTCGAAGATCTCTGTTTCGCAACCGCCTTGTCGTGTCCGGTAGAGGATGTAATCCCGGGTTTCTGCTTTGTCCAACGCCGTCAGGTGATAATCCACCAGCACCCGCTGAATGAACTGTAACAGCTCCGGCGAGCGCAGCTTATCTCTCAGCTCAGGCTGCCCCACCAGAATCAGCTGCAGCAACTGGTCTTTGTCCGCATTGATATTGGAGAGCATACGCAGCTCCTCCAGCACTACCGGATCCAGATTCTGAGCCTCATCGATGATCAGCACCGATCGCTTGTTGTTGGCGTACTGCTCGATTAGAAACTGGGTAAAGGCGTCGAACAGGACGACCCGGCTCTCGTCCCGGTACTCCTGACCGAACGACAGCATCACCCACTGCAACAGCTGGCCGATGTCCTGGGGGGTGTTGTTGATCAGGCCGACCGTAATATCGTCACCGATCTGGGACAGCAGATGTCGAATCAGAGTCGTCTTTCCGCTCCCCACCTCCCCGGTGATCACGGTAAAACCGGCCTGATTCATCAGCCCATACTCCAGCATGGACAAGGCCAGACTGTGCTTCTTGCCCAGATAGAGAAAAGAGGGATCCGGAAGCAGCGAAAAGGGCCTCTCTTTAAAGCCGTAAAATGCCTCGTACATCCGCGACGACCATCCTGAAGTTTGACTGAGTTACGCTGAATATCGGTGGATTGATATTCTCTATTTAGCAAATATCCAAGGGTACTGCGGTCAAAAACAGGCAATCGTCCTCAACCCCTATTTCAATGCCTCCAACCGCCGCTTGGCATCCGCTTTCTCAGCAAAATCCGTCTCAGAGGATACGGCCCCTTCGAACGCTTTGCGGGCATCCTCTTTCCTGCCTTTCTGCGCATAGGCGACACCGAGATGATAGTGGATCACCGGCGGAATAGCCTTGGCGCCCACCGCACGCTCCAGCACATCGATACCCTTGTCCAGATCCCCACGCTTCACATACACCCAGCCCAGCGAGTCCAGAAACACCGGGTTGTTGGAGATCTCGAACCGCAGTACCAGATCCAACGACTCATCCAGCTGCACCTGGTCCGGCTCACCCCGGACCAGCAACATCGCCAGGTTGTTGGCGGCCACCACATTGTTCGGGTTTTTCTTAAGCAGCTCCCGGTAAAGTGCCATGGACCCCGCCGCGTCGTCGTTACGGTCCATCTCACCGGCCAGATCCAGTCCAAGCGCCGGGTCGCCACTCTTCTCATAGCCCTCGCGAATGATCGCCAGCGCCGCATCCCGCTTACCCTCGGCGAGCTTGATCTTGGCCAGGCTCTTATACGGCGTGGCCCAGTCAGGTTTGATCCCGATCACCCTCCTGAAGGTCTGCTCCGCCTCGCCCAACTGCTTCTGGGCCAGATAGATCTCCCCCTCCAGATTCAGCGCCAGAAAATGATCCGGCTTGCCCTCGATCACCTTCTGCACCCGCCCCAACGCCTGTTCCGGCTGGTTCAACGCCAGGTAACTCTTGGCCAGGGCAATCAATGGCTCCACCGCATTGGGCTTGCGCGCCAGCGCCTGATCGAAGGCCTCGACGCTCGCTTCCAGCTTATTCTGCCCCTGCAGGGCCAACCCTTCATAATAGTAACCGATAGGGCTGTCCGGGAACTTCTCCTCGATGCTCGTAGCCACCTCGGCCGCCGCCTCCCACTGCTTCTGCCGGGCCCGGACCTTTACCATCGCCTGCAGGATCTTCATGTTGTCCGGCGCGAACTTGCGCATCTTCTCCAGCACCGTGGCAGCACCGTCCAGATCCCCTGTCTGTATCAGCAGCTGCACCAGCTCGGCATTGGCCGCTGCCTCGTCCGGCTGCACCTGGACCGCCTCTTCCAGGGCCTGGCGAGCCAGGGCGACCTCTTTCTTCTGCAGATGTGCCCGCGCCTTCAGGCGGTAGGCCTTCACCAGGGTTGGATCCTCCTGCAGCAGGGTGCGCAGATCGGCGATACCTTGGTCTGCGTCCTTGCTGTCCACAGCGATGGCCGCCCGGATCAGCAACGCGTCCGTGTCCTTTGTATTCTCGGCCAGTACCTCCTCCACCAGCACCAGTGCTTGATCCGGCTTCTTCTCAGCAACCAGGATCACCGCCAGACTGTTGCGGGCTCTGGCACCATCCAGGGTATTCCCCGCCTTATCGATAATCCCTTGGAGCACCGTCTTGGCCTCATCTCCCCGCTGCTCACCCCGATACCGATTGGCCAGCCCCAGCTGCAGGGTGTAGAGCTCCGGCTGCTCAGCGATATACTTCTTGAGGACGGTCTCTGCCTCCCCCTTCTCGCCGTTCTTACCCAGAAAATCCACCAGCACCATTTTGGCGTTGGCGTTATCCGGCAACGCCTGCACTGCTGCTTCCAGCACCGCCTGCGCCTCCTGCTTCTGACCCTTTCCCAGGTAGTAAGCCGCCAGTCGCATGCGCATCTTGAGATCTTCCGGCTTCAATTCGATCATCTTCTCCAGCAGCTCACTGGCCGCCTTGAAGTTGCCGTTTTTCTCATACAGCCGGGCCAGCATCAGATGGGCCTCCAGCTTGCCCGGATTCCCCTCCAGCCCCTTTTTTGCCAGGCTGATGGCCCTCTCCATATCCCCCTGATCCGCATACAGCGCCGCCAGAAGAGAGATAGCATCCAGGTTGCCGGGGTCGTTCTCGATGGCCGCCTCGGCATCCTCGATGGCCGCTTGCTTCTTTCCCTGACGCGCCTGGGTCAGCCCCTTCAGCACCAGGGCCCCGGCATCGTCGGGTTTGACCGCCAGGGCCGCATCCGCCGCCGCCAATGCCTTGTCCATCGCCCCGCTCATGGCATAGATACGTCCCAGACGCACCTGCGCATTCACATGCTTGGGATCGATCTCAACCGCCCGCAGATAGAACGCAAACGCCTTGCGCCAGTTCTCGTCCTTCTCCTCCAGCTGGCCCATCATGAAATAGGCCTGGGCATCCTTGGGGTCGATCTGAAGTACGTTCTTGAACTCCAGCCTGGCCTTGACGAAGTTACCCTCTTCATAGAGGGCCATGCCCCGATCCATGTACTTGGCCTTGCGGTCCTCCGCTCCCCCGCACCCGGCCAGTAACAGCGCCACCAGCAGGGCAGCCATGAGAGCGACACAGAGTCTGGAACGATACATTCTTTTCATACTCCACCAGGTATTAATGCTTCGAAGAGGCTGAATTGTACACAAATCGGCTTACAGGCGCCTTTTCAGCGGTTATCAAACCGGCAAATTCAGTGAAACAGGCGTTTATCTGCAGGCGCTTATCCCCGTACAGGGATTGGCGGCATGGTGAAGCGATCCTTTAAGGGCCGCGGTATGAATAACCCAGCGTTATGTGTGAAACACAGACGGCTTGAATGAAGTATCAATATTGATATCATATGAGTATGGGTGGCATAGCCAGAATCTTTAAAGAGATGAAAGCGAATCCCAAAGGGGTTCGGTTCAGTGAGTTTCAAAAGGTCTGTGAGTACTATTTTGGGAAACCCCGCCAAAGTGGCAGTAGTCATTGCATCTATAAGACTCCTTGGCCTGGGGATCCGCGCGTAAACATACAGAATCATAAAAGCAAAGCTAAGCCCTATCAGGTCAAGCAAGTACTGCTTGCCATTGAAAAACTTGAGGTTCGTCATGGTTCGTGAAATTGATAAATATACCTATCGGGTTACGTGGTCTGAAGGTGATGAAGAATTTGTCGGGCTCTGTGCTGAGTTTGCCAGCCTTAGTTGGCTTACATCTGACCCCGAAGAAGCGTTAAAAGGCATTCGCTCTGTAGTCAAAGAATGCATCGATGATATGGTTCAAAATGGTGAGGAGATCCCTCCACCAATATCCACTCGGCAATATAGTGGGAAATTCATGGTTCGTGTTCCACCAGAAGTGCATCGTCATCTTGCAATCGAGGCCGCTGAATCCGGTGTAAGTTTAAACCGTATAGCAAGCGCGAAACTTGCGCAGTGAAAACAGCGCTCGCCCTCCATTCACAACAGATCTATTCCCGGATGACCCCACGGATCTTCAAGTTTCACCTAGATCCTGCAAGTGATCGTGCTTACAGAGTGCA
>JAUXBK010000177.1 GCA_030619405.1 Sedimenticola sp.
GACGGCCTCCTATTGCCTGAAGCCGCCAGAGCCCTGATTTTGGCATGCTATCGAGCTCGAAAATCCTACCGGCTTATGTTTTTAACTTATGTGGGAGGGTGGTTTTCGAGACAGAGGCCATATATTAGCCTTCTCTGATCCATTCGTGCATCGGCACTGAATGACAGCAATCATTCTTGTTTTTTTGATTTCCTTTGCGCCTTTGCGCGAGAATGCTTGCAGGATCTAAGTTTAAGGTTTTTGCTTTTGTTTTTTAAACTTTTCCCCGGATTACTCGAAAAACTGGGAAAACGGCTGCACCTTCACCAGGTCGTCGGGTGCCACGTTGCCGGCGTCATCGGGCAGCAGGATGAAGCAGTTGCCCGTGCTCATGGAACTGAGTACACCTGAGCCCTGGCGGCCGGTGGTCCGGACCTGCCACACACCGTCATCGCTCGGCTCCAGGATGCCTCGTTGAAACTCGGTGCGGCCGGGTAGTTTGCGCAGGGGGGAGCGGCAGGGTACCCGGAACGATGGTGTGAATACGCTCTCCTCCCCCATCATCCGCTTCAGCGCCGGGCGGACGAACTGGAGAAAGGTGATCATTACCGCCACCGGGTTGCCGGGCAGCCCAAAGAAACGGCTGTTGCCGATGTTTCCGAAGGTGAGTGGACGGCCGGGTTTGATCGCTACCTTCGAGAAGTGGATCTCACCGGTCTCCCGCAGGGCGCCGGTGATGTAATCCGCTTCACCCACCGAGACCCCGCCGGAGGTGAGCACCAGATCTGCCATGCCGGCTGCCTCCTGCAGGGCGTTGGTGATGGTCTCCTGCCGGTCCGGTATCACCCCCATGTCGAGCACGTCGGCACCGAGCCGGGTGAGCATGCCGTAGAGGGTGAAGCGGTTGCTGTCGTAGATCTCGCCTTCCGCCAGTGGCTCACCGATACTCTTCACCTCGTCCCCGCTGGAGAAGAAGGCCACCCGTACCCGCCGTCGGACCGCCACCTCCGGGATGCCGAGAGAGGCCAGCAGGCCGAGCTGGGCCGGGCCGATGGTCCGGCCGGTGGCCAGCAGGGTGCTGCCCGTGGCGATATCCTCTCCCGCCTGTCGCAGATTCTGCCCGGGTTTGTTGTCCGCATCGATACGGATCGTCTCCCCGTTCAGCTCCACCCGCTCCTGGATCACCACTGTATCCGTCTCATCCGGCATCTTGGCCCCGGTCATGATGCGTACACACTCGCCGGCCCCGATGCCCTCCTGGAACGGCCGGCCCGCGTAGGCAGTGCCAACCACTCGCAGCTCCCGGCTCCCCTGCTCGGGCAATTCGGTGCCCGCCAGGGCGTATCCGTCCATGGCCGAGTTGCGGTGGGCCGGAACGTTCATGGGCGAGATGACCGGCTCTGCGAGGGTGCGGCCAAGGGCATCACGCAGGGCCAGCGACTCGCGGCCCCGGACCGGTCCCATCCGTTCTTCGATCAGGCGCAGCGCCTCCGGCATGGAGATGGAACGATCGACCGTGTCCTGGCAGCTGGGGGTGTTCTGGATAGGGGGTTCCATGAGTTTCTCTGTATTGAGGGTTGAGTGGTTGTCTGTCATCGGGAACCATTTTCCCATGACTTCTGAGTCCTGTTCAATCAAACCGGCCGCAGCGGGACGACGGTGCTGCCGGACGGCAGGGGACTCTGCTGGGTCAGTCTGCCATCTGCCAGTTTTATCTCCCGGGTGATGTCCAGTCCCTTGTGTCGGCCTTCATGACTGGTCAGGATGATCCCCATGCCACTCTCCTGCAGCTGCCGGATCAGCAGCCGGCACTGGTGCCGGGCGGCCTGGTCCATGTTGGCCAGGGGTTCATCCATCAACATCAGGCGTGGCGACAGCGCCCAGGCACGGGCGATCGCGACCCGTTGCCGTTCACCACTGGAGAGCTCGCTGCTGTGACGCTGGGCCAGGTGTTGCAGAGAGGTGGTTTCGAGTGCCAGGTCGGTCCGCTCGCGGAGCAGCTGTCCCGGGGCACCCATGACTTTGAGGCCATAGCTGATGTTATCGAAGACGTTGGCATCGAACAGATAGGGGTTCTGGTGGAGGTAGCAGGTCTCTGTCAGCAAGGTGTTTCGCAGCCTGCGCCAGCCTATCTGCCTGCTCTGGTATTCGAGCGTGGCCTGGTCCGGTTTCAGCAGACCGCTGATGATCTTCAACAGGGTGGTTTTGCCGCTGCCGTTCGCCCCCACCAGCAGCGTCAGCTCTGCTGGCCTGAATGACAGGGAGACGTCGTCCAGTACCCGGCGGGGTCCGCGACTGAAACAGATCGCCTCCAGTCTGAGCCATACTTTCCGGTCCAGGCCGGTCACTGGATTACCTGGCCTTTCCCCTGTATCCGCAGCAGAGCGATATTGAGGGAGAGGGCGAGCAGCAGCAGTACGAAGCCAAGGGCGATCCCCTGGGCGAAGCTGCCCCGGCTGGTCTCCAGGGCGATGGCGGTGGGGATGTTGCGCGTGTGGTTGAGGATGTTGCCACCCACCATCATGGAACTCCCCACTTCGGCGATGATGCGTCCGAAGCCGGCGACCAGGGCAGCGGTGAGCGCGAAGCGGGTCTCCCGGACCACTGTGAAAATGGCACGCGCACGGTTGGCCCCGAGGGTTCGGGCTGTCTCCCAGGCACGTTGATCGCCTCCCTGCAGTGCGGAGTGGCCCATCGCGACCAGAATGGGGAAACAGAGCAGGATCTGGCCGATGATCATCGCCTGCTGGGTGAACAGCAGTCGGAGATCCCCCATTGGGCCGGCGCGGGAGAGCAGCAGGTAGAGAGTGAGCCCGACCACCACGGCGGGAATGGAGAGGGCGGTGTTGAACAGGATGATCAGCAGTCGGCGACCGGGAAAATCTCCATAGGCGAGCAGGAACGCTGTCACCAGCGCAAACGGGGTGGCGAACAGGATGGCTCGAAGCGAGACGCTGAAGGAGATCCCGATGATGCCCCAGAGGACAGGGTCTCCGGTGATCAGGAGATAGAGCGCCTGATAGCCGGCGGCACCCAGGTCCTCCATTTCAATTGATGGGTTTACGTTGCATCCGCTGAATAATAACAACTCGGGGCGCAGATTCAATGATTCGGGGGGCATTTCCCTCTCAGATTATAAAGTTGGTGGATAACCACAGGATCTTCCTTGAAACTTCCCCAAACCCAACTAGAATGATCGGATTGGCAGGCATTGTCAGTTTTGGTCGATGACCTGGCAAGGCGGAAAACTGCTGACTTGATCCGGAAAGTAAGAATCAACTATTCCAAAGAAACCTGAAGGAGCCCCGTCCATGATGAGGTCACTCTCCATCGCACCTGACAAGTGCACCGGTTGCCTGCAGTGCGAAATGGCCTGTTCCATAGAGCACGAGGGCCTGTTCAATCCTGCCAGATCCCGAATCAAGGTCTTCATATTCGAATATGAAGGCCGCTTCGTCCCTTACACTTGCACCCAGTGCGCCGATGCCTGGTGCAGGGCTGCCTGCCCCACGGAGGCCATCGGCATCAATTCAGAGACCGGAGCAAAAGAGGTGAACGACGGGCTCTGCGTGGGCTGCAAGGTGTGCACCATCGCCTGTCCGTTTGGCACCATCAACTACAACAGCGTTACCGGCAAGGTGATGAAGTGCGATCTCTGTGGTGGTGATCCCGCCTGCGTCAGGGCCTGTCCGACCCAGGCGATTACCTATGTGGATGCCGACTGGACCGGCTATGACAAGATGCGCGAGTGGGCGGAACGTACCGATACCCAGTCCGCGACACAGGCCTGAGGAGGGAGAGAATCATGAGTTGGCAGAAAAAGATCCTGCGAGTGAATCTGACCGAGGGGAGCTGCACCGCAGAGCCCCTCAACATGGAGTGGGCTGCTGAGTACCTGGGACAACGGGGGCTTGCGACCAAATATCTGATCGAGGAGATCGATCCCAAGGTCGATCCCCTGGCACCGGAGAACAAGATGATATTCGCCACCGGCCCGTTGACCGGTACCGCAGCGTCGACGGGTGGCCGCTACTCGGTGGTCACCAAGGGGGCACTGACCGGCGCCATCGCCTGCTCCAACTCCGGGGGTTATTTCGGTGCCGAACTGAAGTTTGCCGGGTGGGACATGGTGATCTTCGAGGGCCGCTCGGAGAGACCGGTATATCTCTACATCAACGATGACCAGGCCGAGTTGCTGCCGGCGGATGACCTCTGGGGCAAGAGCGTCTGGGAGACGGACAAGCTGCTCCATAAACGACATCAGGATCCCCAGTTGCGGGTGTCGGCCATCGGCAAGGCGGGGGAAGAGGGGATCCTCTTCGCCTGCATCATCAACGATCTGCACCGGGCTGCCGGCCGCTCGGGTGTTGGCACGGTAATGGGTTCCAAAAACCTCAAGGCGGTAGCAGTCCGAGGCACGCTGGGGGTCGGAGTTAAGGATCCGCAG
This sequence comes from Sedimenticola sp., assembly GCA_030619405.1. Classification (GTDB taxonomy): domain Bacteria; phylum Pseudomonadota; class Gammaproteobacteria; order Chromatiales; family Chromatiaceae; genus JAUXBK01. Next base: position 4,427 of record JAUXBK010000177.1, read on the forward strand.
CGCTTTATGCAGGTGACTGCGGAGAAGAAGCAGATTCTGAAGGATAACGCGGTCACCGGCCAGGGGCTGCCCACCTACGGCACCCAGGTACTGATGAACGTGATCAACGAGGTGGGCGCGCTGCCCACCCGCAATGCGGGCGAGGTGCAGTTCGAGGGGGCGACGAAGATCTCCGGCGAGGCGATGCACGAGCCCCGGGGCAGCGAGGGCAAGCCCAATCTGGTGACCAACCAGGCCTGTTTCGGCTGCACCATCGCCTGCGGCCGCATCGCCCGGGTGGACAAGGAGCACTACACGGTGGTCAACCGCCCCGAGTACTGGGGGGCCTCCGGCGGCCTGGAGTACGAGACCGCCTGGTCACTGGGCGCCGACACCGGTATCGACGACCTGGATGCGCTCACCTTCGCCAACTTCATCTGTAATGAGCAGGGATTCGACCCCATCACCTTCGGCGCCACCCTGGCAGCGGCCATGGAGCTCTATCGGATGGGGGTGATCACAGAGGAAGAGACGGGTGGTATTCCACTGGAGTTTGGCTCCGCGGAGACCTTGACCAAAATGGTCGAGCTGACCGCCAGAGGTGAGGGTTTCGGGCGGATCCTGGGCCTGGGCTCGAAACGGCTGTGCGAGAAGTACGGCCACCCGGAACTCTCCATGAGCGTCAAGGGCCAGGAGTTCCCCGCCTACGACCCGCGCGGCATCCAGGGTATGGGTTTGACCTACGCCACCAGCAACCGGGGTGCCTGCCACCTTCGCAGCTACACCGTCTCTTCCGAGATTCTGGGTATCCCGGAAAAGACGGACCCGCTGGTGACAGAGGGAAAGGCCGGGTTGGTGAGGGCGTTTCAGGACGCCACGGCGGCGGTCGACTCCTCCGGTCTCTGTCTCTTCTCCACCTTCGCCTGGTCTCTGGACGATTTTCACCCGCAGCTGGACGCCGCTTGCGAAGGCGACTGGGATCTGAACCGGTTGGTCGAGATCGGCGAGCGGATCTGGAACATGGAGCGCCAGTTCAATCTGGCGGCTGGTTTCACCGGCAAGGATGACACCCTGCCTGAGCGTCTGCTGAAAGAGGCGGCCAAGACCGGCCCCGCCAAGGGCATGGTCTGCGGCCTGGACCAGATGCTGCCGGAGTACTACCAGCTGCGCGGCTGGGATGAGAACGGCGTGCCGAGCCCGGAAACCTTGCAGCGGCTTGGACTTTAAGGGCAGGTATTAGGTACCAGGTACTAGGTACGAGGTACTAGGTACGAGGTACTAGGTACGAGGTACTAGGTACGAGGTACTAGGTA
>JAUXBK010000098.1 GCA_030619405.1 Sedimenticola sp.
CGGTGAGGATTCCGATATGCTTAGCCATGACTGCGCTCCTTATTACTGTTGAGCTTCTTCAGTTCAATTCCTAAGATCGCATATGACCAGTTTTTTCCTGTTCGAGTTTTGAACCCCATGTCGTTCAATAGTTTGACAATCTCTTTTTTCGAGACACTTTGTTTCAGTTGATGCTGCACAAACTCTATGGCTTTATCAAACTGGTCCTTGTATTCCTCCTTGATAGAACGTTTTTGCGGTGCTATTTCATCGGTTGCCAAATGATCATTTCTTTTTTCATCATATTCAACGATAACTACAGCTTCTTTCCTATTGGCTCTTTGAGACATTTCGTCATAAATGGGGCATTTTGACTCACAAGTTGCTTTGAACCGGTTTTTCTCGCATAAGCAATTAAAAGTGAAATCAGACTTGTAGATATACTTAATGTTGCACTTCGTACTATGCCGTATTCTTGATTTGGAACTTGACGATATGGCTGACAGCATAAAAATACAATATTCAATCATCCATTCCAGACATTCATCTGAAGAGAGTCCTACATATTTGAACCAGGCCGCCATGTACTGAGTTACGTCCTGACGTGAAGGGATGTTATCGTCATCTGTGAATCGTTCTAGGACGAGCCCATTAGCTGCTAAATCCCTAATACATGGAAACAACTCCTCATCGTTAGTCTTCCCAAGAATATTTCGTAGACTATTCAGATACATAAGCGTGTACATATATCCCGTTTCCTTCCTAGTGTCGCATTGTCGATGGCTTGGGTTCAACCTCTGAACCAGGAGCGTACCAGCAGCAGGGCCCCCACGCTGGAGAAACCGATTCCGGCACCGGTGACAGCGCCGGCGGGCAGCAGGATGCTGGGCCCCAGGGTCAGCAGCAGGGCACCAGAGATCAGCAGTGCGGCGCCGGAGATGGTCGAGACCAGGTAGCGGTGGTTCTCCCGTGCCTCTTTCCTGAACCGCTGCAGTTCGTCTGAGCGCCAGTTCAGCTCCAGCCGTCCTTCGGCAGCGTCGTTCAGCACCTTGTGCAGCAGCAGCGGCATGTCTGCCGCGTACTCGGTCATGGCCGGCATGTTACGCTGCAGCTTGCGCAGGAACGCCTTGGGGCCCACCTGCTCCGTCATCCACTTTTCCAGGAACGGTTTGGCGGTGGCCCAGAGATCGAGTTCCGGGTAGAGCTGGCGCCCCAGCCCCTCGATGTAGAGCAGGGTCTTCTGCAGCAGCACCAGCTGGGGCTGCACCTCCATGTCGAAGCGGCGGGCGGTCTGGAACAGGTTGAGCAGGAAGTGTCCGAAGGAGATCTCGGCCAGTGGCTTGTTGAAGATGGGTTCGCAGACCGAGCGGATGGCCGCCTCGAATTCGTCCACACGGGTCTCCCTGGGCACCCACCCCGACTCCACGTGCAGTTCGGCGACCCGGTGATAGTCCCGGTTGAAGAAGGCCAGCAGGTTCTCGGCCAGATAGCGCTGGTCCTCGGTTGTGAGGGAGCCGACGATGCCGAAATCCACAGCGATATAGCGGCCGCTCGGCTCCACGAAGATATTGCCCGGGTGCATGTCGGCGTGGAAGAAATTGTCCCTGAACACCTGGGTGAAGAAGATCTCTACCCCCTGTTCCCCCAGCCGTCGCATGCTGATGCCCTGGGCCCGCAGTGCCGACAGGTCGCCAACGGGGGTACCGTAGATGCGCTCCATCACCAGCAGGTTCTTGCGGGTGTAGTCCCAGTAGACCTCGGGCACATAGAGGATGTCGCTCCCTTCCCAGTTGCGCCGCAGTTGAGCGGCATTGGCCGCCTCCCGCTGCAGGTCGAGCTCGTCCAGGATGGTCTTTTCGTAGTCCCGTACCACCTCCAGGGGGCGCAGCCGCCGCGCCTCCCGCCAGTAGCGGTTGGCCAGCCCGGCGATGATGTAGAGCAGTCCCACGTCGCGGCGGATCACCCTCTCGATGCCCGGGCGCAACACCTTGACCACCACTTCCCGGCCTTCCTTCAGCCGGGCGGTGTGGACCTGGGCGATGGAGGCGGAGGCGAGCGGGGTCTCGTCGAATGCGTCCAGTACCTCCTCGATCGGCCTGCCCCAGTCCTTTTCGATGATCTGGCGTGCCTGTTTGCCAGAGAACGGGGGCACCGCATCCTGCAACCGGGCCAGCTCGTCGGCGATCGCCAGGGGTACCAGGTCACGTCGGGTGGAGAGAATCTGTCCAAACTTGACGAAGATGGGACCCAGATCTTCCAGTGCCAGACGGATGCGAGCCGGGTAGGGGGGGAGTTTGTTGCGTCGCCACCAGTACCAGGGAGAGAGGTAGAGGATGAAACGCAGTGGCCGGAACAGATGGGTGACCAGGATCACCTCGTCCAGCCCATGGCGCAGCAGGATCCAGTTGATGTGCAGCAGGCGCAGGGCCTCGGTAGGACGTATCATGTTATCCCTGTTGCTCCTACAGCCGTTGCAGCCGGGCTTCCAGTCGCTCCACGTCGTCTCTGAGCCGGTCCACGTCGGAGAGAAAGGTCTCGATCTCCTGCCGCTGGGGCAGCAGCCTCAGCTCCTCCTGCAGATACTCCTGCAGATCCATGCCAAAGGTCTCCAGGGTGTTGCGGCCCCAGCGGGTTGCACCGCGTATCAGATCACCCACGCCGTGGGCAACCACATCCCCGGTGTAATGGGAGAGTTGCTCCTCCCAGTCGATGTCCATCGACCCAAGGATCTTGCCGAAGCTGTGGGCCAGTTCGGTGTCGCCGGTGATCTCCACCTCTCCGGAAAAGAGCTGCCCGGAGCTGGTCTTCTGGTCCCCCATCCGGGTCAGCGCCAGGGGCGTGCCCCGGAGCAGGCAGTCGGGCTCTCCTTCATAGCGGGAGAAGACCTGCAGCCGGGCGGGATCGGGGATCAGGTAGAGGGTCTGACCGGTGCCGGAGACCTCGAAAGCAATCGCCTTTCCGTGCAACTGCGCCAGCTGTTTCTGAGCGGTCGGGTCCAGTTCCAGGAAGCGGTTGACGGCCTCCTCCAGGCCGGCGCAGGCAAGTTCGGGGATGCTCATCTCACAGTTTGAACCCGCGGTGTATGGCGACGACGCCCCCGGTGAGGTTGTGGTAGTCACAGCGCTCGAAGTCGGCCTGCTCCATCATTCCCTTGAGCGTCTCCTGATCCGGGTGCATGCGGATCGACTCGGCCAGGTAGCGGTAGCTTCCTTCGTCGTTGGTCACCAGCTTGCCCATCAGCGGCAACAGCCGGAAGGAGTAAAGGTCGTAGGCCGCCTGCAGGGGTTTGCTCCGGGGGTGGGAGAACTCCAGCACCAGGGCGCGCCCGCCGGGCTTGAGTACCCGGAACATCTCGTGCAGCGCCCGTTGCTTGTCGGTCACGTTGCGCAGGCCGAAGCCGATGGTGATGCAGTGGAAGCTGTTCTCCGGGAACGGGATCGCCTCAGTATCGATCTGGACGTACTCGATATTGCCCACCAGCCCCTGGTCTGCCATGCGTGCCCGACCCTGTTCCAGCATGGCCGCGTTGATATCCGACATGACCACCAGCCCATCCGGTCCGACAATGCCGGCAAAGCGGGCCGCCAGATCACCGGTACCCGAGGCCAGGTCCAGTACCTGGTAACCCGGGCGCACCCCGGCCATTTCTATCGCAGCGCGTTTCCACAAGCGGTGGATGCCGAAGGACATCAGGTCGTTCATCAGGTCGTAACGGTTGGCCACCGAATCGAACACGGCGCGTACCCGCTCGGCCTTCTCCCCGGTATCCACCTGTTGATAACCGAAGTGGGTGGTCTTTTTATCGGACATGGCAGGCGCCTAGTTGGACCCTTTCCGTTTGTGACCGGCAGCTTCCAGGCGCGCCAGATACGTGTTCCACCACTGTTCGTGGTTGGCGCCCAGGTCGTAGAGGGTGTCCCAGGCGTAGATGCCGGTGTTGTGACCGTCATCGAAGTGCAGGGCCACCGCGTAGTTGCCCACCGGTTCGATGTGCTCGATGTTCACATCCTCCTTGCCCAGCTGCAGCACCTCCTGGCCCGGCCCGTGGCCCTGCACGTCGGCCGAGGGCGAGAACACCCGCAGATATTCCGCCGGCAGGTTGAAATGGGCGCCATCGTCGAAGCTGATCTCCAGCACCCGGGACTGGCGGTGGAGGTTGAGTTCCTTCGGTATGTGTTTTGACATGCAGTTGTCCTGTGCTTGTTACATTGCTTCAAAGTATGAACCGGCTGAGATCCTCGTTCGAGGCCAGTTCGGAAACGTTGTTGTCGACATAGGCTGCGTCGACGGTGACGGTGGAGCCGGGTACTTCGGTGGCGGTGTAGGAGATGCTCTCCAGCAGCCGCTCCATCACCGTGTGCAGGCGCCGGGCGCCGATGTTCTCGGTGCTCTCGTTCACCTGCCAGGCGACTTCGGCGATGCGTCGAATGCCCTCCTCGGTGAACTGCAGGTTGACGCCCTCGGTCGCCAGCAGCGCCTGGTACTGTTCGGTGAGGGAGGCATCCGGTTCGGTCAGGATACGCACGAAGTCCTCACTGTTGAGGGCGTCCAGCTCCACCCGTATCGGCAGCCGCCCCTGCAGCTCCGGAATCAGATCCGATGGCTTGGAGAGATGGAAGGCGCCGGAGGCGATGAACAGGATGTGATCGGTCTTCACCATTCCCTGCTTAGTGGAGACGGTGCACCCCTCCACCAAGGGCAGCAGGTCCCGCTGCACCCCCTCCCGGGAGACGTCCGGGCCACCGTATTCGGCACGGCGGGCCACCTTGTCCAGTTCGTCCAGGAACACGATGCCGTTCTGCTCCACCATCTCCTGGGCGCGCAGTTTCAGATCTTCGTCGTTGACCCGTTTGGCTGCCTCTTCGTCCTGCAGTAGCTTGAGCGCATCCCCGATCCGCAGTTTGCGCTTGCGGGTGCGGCCGCTGCCCAGGTTCTGGAACAGACCCTGCAGCTGATTGGTCATCTCTTCCATGCCCGGGGGGGCCATGATCTCCACCCCCAGGGCAGCGCCCGAGACCTCGATCTCGATCTCTTTGTCGTCCAAGTCGCCATCGCGGATCCGTTGCCGGAACTTCTCCCGGGTGGAGGAATCGTCCCGTGCCGGCGCCTGGCTCTCCTCCTCCCAGCTGGTGACGGCCGGGCGGGGCAGCAGCACCTCCAGTACCCGCTCTTCGGCGGCCTCTGCCGCCTTGTCCCGCACATTCTCCAGTTCCTGCTCCCGCACCATTTTCATGGCCGAGTCCGCCAGGTCCCGGATGATGGATTCCACGTCCCGCCCCACATAACCCACCTCGGTGAACTTGGTGGCCTCGATCTTGATGAAAGGGGCGTTGGCCAGCCTGGCCAGGCGCCGGGCGATCTCGGTCTTGCCGACGCCGGTGGGGCCGATCATCAGGATGTTCTTTGGTGTGATTTCGTTGCGCAGTTCCTCCGGTACCTGGTTGCGGCGCCAGCGATTGCGCAGGGCGATGGCCACGGAACGCTTGGCCGCGGACTGGCCGACGATGTGTTTGTCCAGTTCGCGGACGATATCCTGGGGGGTGATTTGAGACATGGTTTCAAGACTCACTTTTCGGTGTCCAGCTCTTCGATGATCAGGTTGTGGTTGGTGAACACGCAGATGTCGGCAGCGATGTTGAGGCCTTTTTCGACGATCTCCCGTGCGCTCAGTTGGGTGTTCTGCAGCAGTGCCCGGGCAGCGGCCTGAGCAAAGGGTCCGCCGGAGCCGATCGCCATCAGGCTCTCTTCCGGCTCGATCACGTCGCCGGTCCCGCTGATGATCAGGGAAGCGGTTGTGTCCGCTACCAGCAGTAGCGCCTCCAGGCGCCGCAGGGAGCGGTCGGTGCGCCAGTCCTTGGCCAGCTCCACCGCCGCGCGGGTGAGATGGCCGTGGTGTTTCTCGAGCTTGCCCTCGAATCGCTCGAACAGGGTGAAGGCATCCGCCGTCGCCCCGGCAAAGCCGGCCAGTACCCGGCCCTTGTACAGGTGCCGTACCTTGCGCGCATTCCCCTTCATCACGGTATTACCCAGGGAGACCTGGCCGTCGCCGCCGATCACCACCCGGCCGTTCCTTCGGACGGAGAGAATTGTCGTACCTTTGATGGGCTCCACGCTTCGATGCCTCTAAATTTGGTCAGGAACCGTCTATTCTAACCGAACCGGGATGGGTAAGATAAACCGCAAATTAAAAGGTTGGGTTATTCGATGATCAGCGGCAGTTGCAAGACGTATGTCTCGATCCTGGCGGTGGCCTTGCTGGCCGGCTGCGCCAGTGGAGAGAAACGGCCGGTATTCTACCCCAACAAGCACCTGCAGGCGGTGGGAAAGGCTCAGGCGGAGCGGGATATCAATGCCTGCATGCGGCTGGCGACGAGCAGTGGCGTGAGCCGGAACAAAGATGGGCAGGTCGGGCGGAAGGCGGCGGCTGGCGGTGCCCTTGGGGGCGCCGGTGCGGGGGCCGCGGGCCTGATCCGGGGCAATGCGCTGGAGAACGCCCTGGCGGGTGCGGCGGCGGGTGCGGCGGTGGGTGCGGTGAAGGGCGGCATCGATTCCACCGATATGAACCCCACTTTCAAGCGTTTCGTTCAGCGCTGTCTGAAAGATAAGGGTTATGATGTGATTGGTTGGGAGTAGCGGGCTCAGGTGGGTTCGTCTTCGGCCGGCTTCCGCCTTTTCTTGCGTGCCCTGGGGTGGGCGTCATCGTACACCTGGGCCAGGTGCTGGAAGTCGAGATGGGTGTAGATCTGGGTGGTGCTGATATCGGCGTGGCCGAGCAGCTCCTGCACCGCCCGCAGATCGCCCGAGGACTCCAGCAGGTGGCTGGCGAACGAGTGGCGCAGCAGGTGCGGGTGCAGATTGCGGGTCGCCCCCTGCTCCAGGGCCCACTTTTTGAGGCGGGACTGGACCGTGCGGGGATGGATCCGGGTGCCCCGCCGGCTGACGAAAATGGCCTCCTCTTCGGGGGTGGCCAGCGTCTCTCTCGATCCCATCCAGCGCCGGAGGGCCTGGACCGCCTTGCGGCCTACCGGGACCCGCCGGGTCTTCGCCCCCTTGCCGGTGACCACCAGCAGGGCATCCTCCAGGTCGATGTCGGTCAGCTGGAGAGAGACCAGCTCGGCCAGTCGCAGACCGCAGGAGTAGAACAGCTCCATCATCGCCAGGTCACGCAGCGCCAGCGGATCGTCTTCCGTCACGTCCAGCAGCTGGCCGAGCTGGTCGGCGTCGAAGGTGGCGGGGAGTTTGCGCGGAGTCCTGGGGGCCCGCACCCCCTGGGCCGGGTTGTTCTCCGCGACACCCTCTCGCATCAGGTAGCGAAACAGGCTGCGCAGCGCGGAGAGTTCACGCTGCAGGCTGTTGCCGGCCATGCCGGTGGCATGGCGCTGGGCGATATAGCCACGAACCTGCTGCTGGGTCAACCGGGACCAGTGACCAACCCCTTCTGTTTCACACCAGGCCCGGGTGCGGTTCAGGTCACGGGCGTAGTTGCTCAGGGTGTGGGGGGAGAGCCGGCGTTCGTATCGCAGATAGTCGAGAAACCGGTCGAGCCACTGCTGGAGCCCATCAGACACCAGGTTCCGACACCACTTGGAGGGTCTTGCTGACGATCTCGCCAAGACGGGTCAGGTAGTCGGTGCCCATCTCCGGGTGGAAACGCTGCTTGTCGTGGCTGCCGAACGCAAGCAGGCCCAGCAACCCCTGGCCGATGACCGGGATCAGGGCGGAGGAGTGGATGTCCTCGGCCTGGGGGCCAAACAGATAGGTCAGCTGTTTCTGGGGCAGGGGAGAGCAGCGGGGTGTGCCCTGGTCGAGAAACCCCCTGAAGCCGTCCAGATCGGGATTGGTTTCGCCTCCTACCTCGGCAGCGGAAAACAGGTGCAGCTCAACCGCTTCCGCTCGGAACTCTTCGGGCAGCCGGTCCTGGAGTACGTTCACCACCTCGTCGAAGTCGACAGCGGCGATCAGGCTGAGGGTGAGCTGGTGCAGGCGCTGGTCGACCTCCTGGTTTTCCTTGGCTACAGCAATCAATTGCTCCAGCTGCTGCCGGTAGCGGTTGGACTGCTCCCGCAGGTTGCTGACCTGGCGCTCCACCAGAGAGATGGTGCCCCCGCTCTGATGGGGTAGCCGCAGCTCCAGCAGCAGTTCCGGGTGCTGTTCGAAGAAGCCGGGGTGGCGGGTCAGGTAGTCGGCCACCGACTGTGCCGACAGCTCCATCTCGGCCAGTTGCTCCGTCTGTGCATTCATAACTCTATTCTCCCCTGGTAGACGCTGGCCGCCGGGCCGCTCATCCACACCGGCTCATTATTGTTATCCTGCCAGCTGATTACAAGCTCGCCGCCGGGCAGGCTCACCCTGACCTCCTCCTCCAGCAATCCCAGGAGCCGACCCGAGACCGCGGCGGCGCAGGCACCGGTGCCGCAGGCGAGGGTTTCCCCGGTGCCCCGTTCGTAGACCCGCAGTCGGATGTGACAGGGTGACACCACCTCCATGAAGCCCACGTTGGTACGCTGAGGAAACCGGGGATGGCGCTCCAGCAGCGGCCCCAGCCGTTCCACCGGCGCCTGCTCCACCGACTCTACCCGCAGGACGGCATGGGGGTTGCCCATGGAGATTGCTCCGATATCCAGGTTTTCTCTTCCGACCTGGATAGGGTAACTGGCGGCCTGCTGCTTCGCATCGAAGGGGATATCCCAAGGCGCCAGCACTGGTGCTCCCATGTTCACTCTGATATTGCCATTGCTCTCGATATACAGGCGGATATGGCCGGAGTGAGTGCCCACCTCGATGATCTCCTTCCGGGTCAGTCCCTGGTCCTGAACGAAACGGGCAAAACAACGGGCCCCGTTACCGCACTGCTCCACCTCCGACCCATCGCGGTTGAAGATGCGGTAGTAGAAGTCGGTTTGGGGGTCCCTGGAAGGCTCCACCAGCAGGATCTGATCGCAACCCACACCAAAGCGCCGGTCGGCAATGAATCGGCACTGCTCCGGTGTCAGTTGGACCTCCTGCTCGATGGCGTTGAACACGACGAAATCGTTGCCCAGACCGTGCATCTTGGTGAAGTTGAGGATCATGTCGGTTGTGTCCTAAAGGTAGGTACTAGGTACTAGGTACTAGGTACTAGGTACTAGGTACTAGGTACTAGGTACTAGGTACTAGGTACTAGGTA
>JAUXBK010000181.1 GCA_030619405.1 Sedimenticola sp.
CCTAGTACAGCAAACGCTAAGTCCCTACGAACATAATGTAGGTTGGGTTAGGCGCGCATCTCACTGATATTTCAGGTTATCACATACATATGAGCGCGCCGTAACCCGACACCCTGAAACCTCGTACTTAATATTTGCTGTACTAGGTTCTAGGTACTGGGATAAAAAACAAGCTAAAAGATAAAACCATTCCAAGCTTAAAGCTCGGCCTTGTTTTTCCTACGCTCCTAGTACCTAGCTCCTAGTACCTAGCTCCTAGTACCTAGTACCTAGCTCCTAGTACCTGACCAAAGGTCAACATCATGCCGTATTACTCACATCATGTCTTCGTTTGCACCAATCAGCGGGAGGATGGTGAGCCCTGTTGCGGGCAGTTCGATGCCCGGGGGGCGCGTACCCATCTCAAGCAACGGATAAAGGGGCTGGGTATCAAGGGGCCGGGCCAGGCCAGGATCAACAGTGCCGGCTGCCTGGGGCGCTGTGAGATGGGACCGGTGATCGTGGTCTACCCGGAAGGGGTCTGGTACACCTATGTCGACTGGGCGGACCTGGATGAGATCGTCGATGAACACCTGGTGAATGGCCGGCCGGTGGAACGTCTCATGATCTGATGGCTGAGACGTCCAGCACAGAGTGGGCCGATCTGGTCGTAGACGCAACGTATGCCCGAGTACAGCTGACCGGCCATTGGGATACCCTCGCCCTTTCCCGGCTGGAGCGGCGGTTGCGGGAAATGGTATGGCCGGCAGCCAGAGAGTTGGAGCTGGATGCCTCCGGCATCGATCGACTCGACACCGGTGGTGCCCTGCTGCTATTGCAGTTGACACGGCAGTTGGAGCAGGCTGGCCTGCGCTGGCACTTCAACGGCCTGCAGCCCTCTCACCAGGCGCTGTTGGAGCTGGTGAGAAGGCGTATCCCCGGGCAGCCACTGGAACCTCCGGCAAGGCCTTTTGGCAGGATCGCCACGCTTGGTCGGGCCAGCTCGCTCTATCTGCTGCAGTTTTTCGGCCTGCTGGCATTTGCGGGAGAGCTGATGTCACGGCTTGGGGTCAGCCTGATGCATCCGCGGCGTATCCGTTGGCGGGAGCTGTTCGACGAGATCTATTCTGGCGGCGTCACCGCCCTCCCCATTCTCGGCCTGCTCTCTCTTCTGATCGGCGTGGTGGTCGCCTATCAAGGGGGTGTCCAGCTGGATCGGTACGGTGCCAACATCTATATCGTCGACCTGATAGCCCTCACCACGGTACGCGAACTGGCGCCCTTGATGACCGCAATCATCGTGGCGGGGCGCACCGGTTCGGCCTATGCCGCACAGATAGGTACCATGAAGGTGACCGAGGAGATCTCCGCCCTGCGCACCATCGGCATCGACCCGATGGAACTGCTGGTGATACCCAAACTGCTGGCGCTGATGCTTTCCCTGCCGCTGCTGACCCTGATGGCGGATGTGATGTCGATCCTGGGTGGCATGCTGATGTCGGACCTGACGATCGGCGTGACGCCGGATGTATTCATCGACCGCCTGCCGCATGTGTTTGCATTCGAGCGCTCGTTTCTTCTGGGGGTCGGAAAGGCGCCGGTATTCGCTGTCATCATTGCCCTGATCGGTTGTTTTCAAGGGTTTCAGGTACAGGGCGGGGCGGATGCAGTGGGACGCCATACCACGATCAGCGTGGTGCTCTCCATCTTCCTGGTAATCGTAGCGGATGCCCTGTTTTCCATCTACTTCAGTTGGCTTGGGATATGACCCGCGAGCCGGTGATCCGGGTACAGGGGTTGCGAACCCGCATCGGAGTGACGCTGATCCACGATGGGGTGGATCTGGAGATCCAGCGCAATCAGGTGGTGGCGGTCATGGGCGGCAGTGGAGCCGGCAAGACGATGCTGCTGCAGGAGATCGCCATGCTGTACCGGCCCACGGCCGGGTCGATCCGTCTGTTCGGTACCGAGCTGGAAGAAATCGACCCGCAACGGGCGGGGGGGCTGCGCCGACGCATGGGCGTGATGTTCCAGCAGGGGGCACTGCTGAGTTCCCTGACCGTGCTCGACAACGTGGCCCTGCCGTTGCGGGAGCACACCCGGCTCTCCGATGAGATGATCCGGGAGCTGGCTGGACTGAAGATCGCGCTGGTGGGTCTGCCGCCGGCGACGGCGTTCAAGTACCCCCGTGAACTGAGCGGTGGTATGCTCAAAAGGGCCGCCATGGCACGGGCGCTGGCGCTGGATCCGGAGCTGCTGCTGCTGGATGAGCCGACCGCGGGCCTGGACCCGGTCAATGCCACGGCGATCGATGAGCTGGTGCTCAGCCTCAAGCAGGAACTTGGCCTGACCGTTTTCATGGTGACCCACGACATGGATAGCCTGTGGCGGGTGACTGATCGGGTGGCCTTTCTGGGTGACCGGAAGGTGCTGGCCTGTGACCGGATGGAGGCGTTGTCCGGCAACCCCCACCCGTTGATCGAATCCTATTTTCAGGGCCGGAGGGGGCGCCGGGGCCGGGAGTCTATGTGGGCGAAAAACTGAGGTATACCCTGGTTGGTGTTTTCGTGCTGCTGTTCAGCACCGGTCTGATCGGTGTCACCCTCTGGCTCTCTACGGGGACAGAAGGCAAGGTCTATCGCACTTATCTCGCCTACTCGACAGAATCAGTGGCTGGACTCAATGCGGGGTCCGATGTGAAATACCGGGGGGTCAGGGTCGGGGCGGTGCGAGCGATATCTCTGGATCCGATCGATCCGCAGCGGGTGCAGCTGCGGCTGGATATCGAACAGGGGGTGCCGGTGAGGCAGGGGACGGTGGCCAGGCTGGCCCTGAAGGGGGTTACCGGCATCGCCTATCTGGAGCTCAGCGGTGGCCGCAAGGATGCCCCCCTGCTGCAGCCGGTCGGTGGCTCGCCCTACCCGGTGATCGCGGTCGGCCCGTCGCGACTGCTGCGGCTGGAGACCACGATTACCAGCGTCCTCTCCAGCCTGCAGTCGGTAGCGCACAATCTGGAGCAGCTCTCCCAGCGTATGAATCGGGTATTGAGCGACACGAACCAGACCCACCTGGCCCGGCTGCTGGAGAATCTGAACACCTTTTCGGAGCTTCTGGCATCCAACCACAACCGGAATGCGGTGGAACACCTGCTGCACAATGCCAGTCGCAGCAGTGACCGCCTGCCGCTGCTGGCCGACCACTTGGACAGGGTGCTGGAGGAGGGCGGGCAGACGCTGCAGACTCTCTCCCGCAACGCTCGCAGACTGGGCGATGCGGCAGTGGCGGGGCAGGGTGATATCAGGGGTTTCCTGAGCGATGCGGATGCCCGGGTGGAGGTGCTTCTGGCGAGCCTGGGACAGTTGGTGGAGACGCTCCAGCGTATGGCCGACACCCTGGAGCAGGACCCGTCCCGGCTGCTGCGGGGCGCACCGGCTATTCCACCCGGACCGGGAGAGAGGCGATGAAAAAAACGGCCACCCATTGCATCACCCGGGCAGCGCTGTCGATGGCGGCGGCACTGCTGCTGAGTGCCTGCAGTCTGCTGCCGGCACCCGATAATGAGCGGGTGGTGGAAACCTATACCCTCTCCCCGTCGATTGAACAGAAGGCGGGCGCACACGGGGCGACCGGCAGCGAGGTTCTCGCGTTGTCCAAACCCGCTGCAGCGCCGGGCTACGACTCGACCGACATGGTCTATCTGGTTCGCCCCTATCAACTCCAGCGTTTTGCCGGCAGCCGCTGGGTTCGACCCCCGGCGGAGATGCTGGCCCCGCTGCTGATGCAGCAGCTGGCGGCCGACGGCTATTACCGGGCCCTGGTGCCCGCGGCCCTGGCCTCGGTGGCAGACCAGCGTCTGGACGTCACCCTGCTCACTCTGCAGCAGGAATTTTTCGACACCTCCAGCCGGGTCCGGGTCAGCCTGCAGGTGCAGCTGGTGGATCTGCGCCGGCGCCGGGTGCTGGCGACAGAAACCTTCACCGAGCAGGAACCGGCGCCCGACAACGACCCTTACGGCGGGGTAGTGGCCGCCAATCGCGCCATCGGGCGTATCCTGACGCGGGTGGCAGCGTTTTGCCGGGAGTCAGAAGTTAGAAGCCAGAGGACAGAGGACAGAGGACAGGGGACAGGGGCAGAACGTAGGGTGCGGTGAGTAAAACGAACCGCATCGATAACGGCTGACTGGGCTCTCCACTTAACCGGAGTAAACTGAGATGGTGGACCTCCCTCATGCCGAAACTCATTATCCTCGGTCCGATGGGGAGCTAAATGCTTAGTTTCTGGCCAATGCGGACCGCGTCGACTACCTGTCGTAGTGGAACTCCGGTTAAGTGGAGAGCCCAGACGGCTGATATGCAGAAGGCAGTTGTCAGAATATAGAATGCCGGAGCCAGAATTAAACTGGCTCCCACGCTCTGCGTGGGAGCCTCCCCCAAGGGCACTCTGCGCCCCCGATGCAAAAAACAGTTGACATGAAGTTAGTAATATTAGAGAATACTGACATTGGTTGCTCAGGCAGCCAATACTCCTCCATCCTCCTTTGGTGGTTTATTTAGGCGCACATCCTCTGTTGCGCCTATTTTTTTGCCTGGAGGAGTTGCAATCCGACCCTCTGTCCGGTAATATTCTCGCTCTTTTTTCAAGCGTTTTTTATTGAAACTCCTTTGGAGCTAGTCTGATGACGACTGTGAGTGCAAAACCCGCCGAGGTCCACCGCGACTGGTACCTGATCGATGCCACCGACAAGACGCTGGGGCGTCTCTCGAGCGAGATCGCGCGTCGTCTGCGCGGGAAGCATAAGCCAGAATACACGCCGCACGTGGATACCGGCGACTACATCATAGTGGTCAATGCCGAGAAGGTCCGGGTGACCGGTAACAAGATGCAGAACAAGATGTACCACCATCACACCGGTTACATCGGAAATCTGAAGTCCATCAGCCTGGAAAAGCTGCTGGCGAAGGCGCCGGAGCGTGTGATCGAAACCGCGGTCAAAGGCATGATGCCGAAAAACCCGCTGGGCCGGGCCATGTTCAAGAAGCTCAAGGTCTACGCCGGCCCGGAGCACAAGCACACCGCCCAGCAGCCCCAGCCGCTGGAACTCTGAATCGAACGTCCAAGTATAGAACCCGGAACTCAATAAAGATGGCACAGACCCATACCTACGCCACCGGCCGCCGCAAGAGCTCGACCGCCCGAGTCTTCCTGACCACCGGCAGTGGCAGCATTACCGTAAACAAGCGTCCGCTGGACGAGTACTTTGGCCGTGAGACCGCCCGTATGGTGGTGCGCCAACCCCTGGAGCAGGCAGAGATGCTGGAACGGGTGGATATCAAAGTAACCGTCGCTGGTGGGGGCACCACCGGCCAGGCCGGCGCCATCCGCCACGGCATCGCCCGCGCCCTGGCAGAGTACGACGAGACCCTGCAGAGCCTCATGCGCAAGGCCGGCTTCCTGACCCGCGACGCCCGCGCCGTGGAACGCAAGAAGGTCGGGCTGCACAAGGCGCGCAAGCGTCCTCAGTACTCGAAACGCTAACGCGTTTCGAGTACAGGTACTAGGTACTAGGTACTAGGTACTAGGTACTAGGTACTAGGTACTAGGTACTAGGTACTAGGTACTAGG
>JAUXBK010000178.1 GCA_030619405.1 Sedimenticola sp.
GCTAGAATCATCCTTGATCGGAAACTTGCTTTCAAATTAGCAGGGAAACCGTAGTCTGTCCCCTATTGCTTTCATGCGACTGTTTCCTGGGGGGGATGGCCAGTAATGGCTGTCTCTACCCGGATCCGGTGCCAGTGTTCAGAAACTGGCCTGCGCAATGTGGAGATTAGAAAAAAAGATAAGTCGGCGGGCAGGGCATGACGCTGATCGAAAGAGACGAATAAATGGCTTTGTGTGCTGGATGTAAGGCGTATGGTGCAAATATTCGAACGAACCGTATGATACTGTTATCTGTCACTGTTTTATCCCAAAATCGTTTTCAAATTCTCCTTTAATGCCGCGTTGTCTTCAGGGTTTAGCTGCCCCATGGCCTTGATGACCAGGTGCTTTTCGATGGTGGTGATCACCGGCTTGATGGCCGAGGGTTTGAGCAGGCCAGCGGCTCGCCAGTCCTGAATTATTACTTCGCCGATCGTTCGAGATGGCTTGAGTTGGCTGGTTACCGCCATGATGATGAGGTCAGGCCGCTCGGTGTTGTAGGTGGTCGAACTGATGATCACGGCGGGACGCTTCTTAGTGGTGGTCTGGTCAGTGAATGGAAACGGTACCAGAATGATATCGCCGAATTCAGAGTTGGTCATAGACGGCATCGTCCGGGTTGTCCCACACCTGGGCAAGGCTCGGTTCAGCGGTCTGGCTTGCCGCCTGGGTGAGGCGTCGGTCCGGGTTGCGGCTGTTCAGGAAATCGATAAAGTCTTCAACTTCGGCGATCCGTTCCGGCGGCAGTGCTTCGAGCTTGTCGACCAGTTCGCGGATATGGTTGCGTTCAGTGGCCATCGGTGAACCCTCCTTATTGCTTACCTTGTGCGTGGCGTATTCTTAATCACGCCGCTATTGTAAGCTGCATAATATAATAATAGGGGACAGACCACGGTTTCCCTGCTAATTTGAAAGCAAGGTTCCGATCAAGGATGATTCCAGCATGCCAAAAACCGTGGTCTGTCCCCTATTGCTTTCTATTGCTTTGCTCCCGGGCGGGATGGCCCCCAAAATAGCTGTCCTTGGCGAAATGTTACTCAAGCGAAGCCGGCGTTTGACTACCCCCGTCAATTCAATCTGGTTTTTCTGTGACTTTTGCAAGACAATAGCATGCATGATGAATAGTAGTACTTCAGGCTGGCGACGCCCCGAGATTCTGCTGATACTGATGGCCATTGCGGTCCCTCTCAGTTTCTCGGCCTGGCAGACCCTGCTCAACAATTTTGTCATTGAACAGGCCGATTTTACCGGCAGGGAGGTTGGCATACTTCAGAGCCTGCGGGAGATCCCCGGTTTTCTGGCATTCGCCGTCGTCTTTCTTCTGCTGATTATCAAAGAGCAGAGACTGGCCTATCTCTCTCTGCTACTGCTGGGTATAGGTACTGCACTGACCGGCTTTTTTCCTTCGGCTATCGGTCTCTATCTGACCACTATCCTGATGTCCTTGGGTTTTCACTACTATGAGACTTTACAGACCTCATTGACCCTGCAGTGGATTGACAAATCAGACACCGCAGAAACCCTGGGACGGCTGATCGCCGCCGGATCATTTGCCTCCGTTATCACCTTCGTTTTGATCTGGCTTGGAAGTGATCTATTAAAGCTCGACTACCGCTGGCTCTATCTCATGATGGGCGGGTTGACTGTACTGGTTGTCATTGGCGTTTCGCTGACGTTTCCACATTTTCCCCAGCATGTGGAGCAGCATAAGCATATGCTGCTGCGAAAACGCTATTGGCTCTATTATGCTCTCACCTTCATGTCCGGCGCCCGCAGGCAGATCTTCGTTGTGTTTGCCGGTTTTTTGATGGTGGAGAAGTTTGGCTATTCAGTGGGCGATATCGCTCTGCTGTTTCTCATCAACGCTACGCTCAACGTGCTATTTGCCAGGCGTATCGGCAGGCTGGTGGGTAGGATCGGCGAGCGCCGAGCACTGCTGATCGAGTATGCCGGACTGATTCTGGTGTTCACCGGCTACGCAATAGTAGAAAGTGCGGAGATCGCGGCAGGACTCTACGTACTGGATCACCTTTTTTTCGCCATGGCCATAGCACTGAAGACCTACTTTCAGAAGATTGCCGCACCAAAGGATATCGCCGCCACTGCGGGGGTCGCCTTCTCCATCAATCACATCGCAGCAGTGGTCATACCTGCCAGTTTTGGGCTGCTCTGGCTCTCATCCCCGGCACTGGTATTTCTCTGCGGCACGGCCATGGCTGTCATATCACTGTTGCTATCACTGCTCATCGCTAATGCACCGGAGGTGGGACGGGAGACCTGGCTGTTGGAGAGACAGACCGAGCCAGCCTAAGGAATATGTAAAGATCAGGTGCCGGCAGGGCCGTCTGACTGCCGGGGTTGGAGTGATGGTCCTGGGCGGCGAAACGGATGCTGGAATGACAGAGTGCCGGTGATTACAGAAAGGAGAAGATTATGTTTGGCAAGAAAATCAATGGATTAGTGGTTTCTTCGCTGTTTTTTATATTGATAACCAGCTCAGTTTCAGGATACGCGGACGACGTGGAAGACTCTATAAAAGAGGCGTTGGGCTACTACCAGAGCGGCGAGTACAAGGATGCCCTGGACAGCCTGGATTATGCGTCACAGCTGATAATGCAAATGAAAGGGAAAGGGCTGGAGGCTTTTCTCCCGGAGCCCCTGAGTGGTTGGACTGCGCAGAAGGCCACTTCCCAGGCAGCCGGTGCAGCCATGTTTGGCGGCGGCGTCACTGCTGAGCGGACCTACAGTAAGGGGCCCAGCACTGTCACTGTAAAGATCATCACGGATTCCCCGATGTTGCAGGGTATGATGATGATGTTTTCGAACCCCATGTTTGCCTCGGCCGACGGGGGGCGGCTCGAGAGAATCGCGCGCCAGAAGGCGATCGTGAAATTCGACCCTGCGACAAACAAGGGAGAGATAACCATGGCGGTCGCAAACCGGTTTCTGGTAACGATCAAAGGGTCCGGAGTAACCCGGGAAGAGTTGAAGACCTATGCGGAGGCGATCGATTACCGGAAATTGAAATCTTCATTCTAGTACAGCAAATGCTAAGTACGAGGTATCAGGGTGTTGGGTTACGGCCCGCTCATAAGTGGATGATAACCTGAAATATCAGTGAGATGCGCGCTTAATCCATATATGGATAGACAGCACATGAACAGGGCGTTACCCGTTGTCCGACTCTTCTCGATCCTGCTGCTGGTCTTCTGCTCCAGGTGGGTGACAGCAGAGGAGATCCGGGTCGCTGTGGCAAGCAACTTCGCCGATACCATCAAGACGATCGCTGCCCGGTTCGAAGCGGTCACAGAGCACAAGGTGGTGTTGATCTTCGGCGCGACCGGGAAACTCTATGCGCAAATAAGCAACGGGGCACCGTACGACGCCTATTTTGCTGCCGATGTGCGCCGCCCGGAACGCCTGGAAGCGGAAGGGGTGGCGCGGCCCGGGACCCGCTTCACCTATGCCGTGGGCAGGCTCCTGCTCTGGAGCCCGAAGCCGGGCTATGTAGACCCGGAGGCAGCGGTGCTGGAAGCGGGCCGGTATCGCCATCTCGCCATCGCCAACCCGAGACTCGCACCCTACGGAAGAGCGGCTCAGCAGTTTCTGCAGGCGCGGGGAGTGTGGGATGTGCTGCAGGGAAAGCTGGTGCGGGGTGAGAATATCGGGCAGACGTTCCAGTTCGTCAGAAGCGGCAACGTCGAACTGGGTCTGGTGGCCCGCTCTCAGGTGCAGCGGCCCGGTCACCCCGCCGGGGGGTCCTGGTGGGCGGTGCCGCAGGCGCTCTACAGCCCCATAGCGCAGCAGGCGGTGCTGCTCAGGGAGAACGATACTGCCCGGGATTTTCTGGCGTTCGTCCGGAGTAAGCCGGCACAGGCGATAATCGAAAGTTACGGCTACGAAACCCCATGACCCCCAGTGACGCGGATCTCGCTGCCCTGGTGGTCACCCTGAGGCTGGCGGCGACTACCACCTTCATCCTGCTGCTGCTGGGGACACCGCTGGCCTGGTGGCTGGCGCGCAGCCGCTGGCGCTTCAAGTTCCTGCTGGAAGCGGTGGTTGCGCTGCCCCTGGTACTACCCCCGACGGTGCTGGGCTTCTACCTGCTGGTGACGCTCGGCCCCAATGGCCCCGTGGGTGGCCTGCTGGAGTCCCTCGGCGGGCGATCGCCCGCCTTTACCTTTACCGGTCTGGTGATCGGCTCGGTCATCTACTCCATGCCCTTTGTGGTCCAGCCTCTGCAGGGTGCATTCGGCGCTATAGGCCGCCGCCCTCTGGAAGTGGCCGCGACCCTTCGCGCTTCTCCCCTGGACCGTTTCTTCAGTGTCGCCGTTCCGCTGGCGCGCCCGGGGTTTCTCACTGCCGCTGTGCTCGGCTTCGCCCACACCGTGGGTGAGTTCGGGGTGGTGCTGATGATCGGCGGCAATATCCCCGGTAGCACCCAGGTGCTCTCCATCGCCATCTACGACCACGTCGAGGCGCTGGAGTATGGCCGGGCCCACTGGCTCTCCGGTGGGCTGCTGCTGCTCTCTTTCCTGATGCTGATCACGGTATATGCCCTCAACCGCCGTTTCTCGGTGGTGCAGACGTGACCATCGAAGCCAGGTTCCGGCTCGAACACAGGGACTTTACCCTGGATGTCGATCTGAATGTCCCCGCCCGGGGGGTCACGATGCTGTTCGGTCCTTCGGGCTGCGGCAAGACTACCCTGTTGCGTGCCATCGCGGGGCTGGAGCATTGCGCTGGCGGCTTTCTGAGAGTGGGGGAGATGGTCTGGCAGGAGGAGGGACTCTTCGTGCCGCCCCATCGGCGCTCGCTGGGGTATGTGTTTCAGGAGCCGAGCCTGTTTGCCCATCTGAGCGTCCGGCGAAATCTTGAATACGGGCTGCGAAGGGTGCCGGAAGGGGAGCGCAGGGTCTCACTGGAGAGGGCGATCGAGCTGCTGAGAATCGGACATCTGCTCGGGCGCAGACCCGGGCAGCTCTCCGGGGGCGAGCGGCAGCGGGTGGCCATCGCCCGGGCGCTGGCGGTCAGCCCCCGGCTGCTGCTGATGGATGAGCCGCTGGCGGCACTGGATCTGATGCGCAAGCAGGAGATCCTCCCCTATCTCGAGTCCCTGCACCGGGAGCTGGATATTCCCGTGCTCTATGTCAGCCACTTCCCTGACGAAGTGGCGCGTCTGGGGGATCATCTGGTGCTGATGGAGGCGGGACGGGTACGGGCTGCGGGACCTATCGCCGGGATGCTGACGCGGCTCGACCTGCCGCTCGCCCAGGGGGGTGATGCAGAGGCGCTCATCGAGGTCACCGTCGCGGGGCACGACGCGGGTTATGAACTCACCTATCTCGATTTCCCCGGGGGCCGTTTCACCGTCACCCGCAAGGAGCTGCCGCTGGGTGAAAGGGTGAGGCTGCGGGTGGTGGCACGGGATGTCAGCCTCACCCTGGAGCGCCAGTCCGGCACCAGTATCCTGAACATATTTCCCGCGACCGTCGAGGAGATCGCCCCTGCGGGCAGCGCCCAGGTTACCGTGCGCCTGCTCGCAGGCGGGGTGCCGCTGCTCTCCCGCATCACGCGCAAGTCCGCGGCCCTGCTCGAGCTGAGGCCCGGAAAACTGGTCTATGTGCAGGCGAAGAGTGTGGCGCTGCTGGCCTGAATGAGGTCGACGCTGCC
>JAUXBK010000074.1 GCA_030619405.1 Sedimenticola sp.
GGTCGATCTGACCGCCGAACTGGAGAAGGAAGCCAGCTACGAAGAGATCTGTGCCGCCATGAAGGCCGCTTCTGAAGGGCCGATGAAAGGCACCCTCGCCTACACCGAAGAGAAGGTGGTCTCCACCGACTTCCGCGGTTTCAGTGCCTCCTCCATCTTCGATGCCGGCGCCGGCATCGCCCTGGACAGCACCTTCGTCAAGATCGTTGCCTGGTACGACAATGAGTACGGCTACACCTGCAACATGATGCGTTTCGTAGAGCACGTAGCTAAAAACTAGGTACTAGGTACTAGGATACGGTGCCTGAATCGGTGGAAGTGCTGATGGAAACCTCGACACTTCGCCGGGAAACCAGAGATGGGGGGAGACAGCAACAACCACCGGAAACATCTGTTGTCGGGCGCTCCTCGAACGACAACACAGGTCCCAGGCACCAGAAATCCGCGCGGATCCCTAGGATCTAGTACCTAGTACCTGTTTTTAAAAAAGGAGTTGCAGCATGTCCGTTATCAAAATGACCGATCTCGACCTCGCCGGGAAGCGGGTGCTCATCCGCCAGGATCTGAACGTGCCCATCAAAGAGGGGAAGGTGGCCTCCGACAAGCGTATCCGCGCCTCCATGCCCACCATCGAACACTGCATCGGGGCCGGTGCCAAGGTGATGCTCATGTCCCACCTGGGACGCCCCACCGAGGGTGAGGCGGCAGATGAGTTTTCCATGCAACCGGTGGCGGACTACCTCAGTGAGGCGCTGGGTAAAGAGGTGCGCCTGGTCAAAGAGTATCTGGAACAGGCCCCCGAGTTGGCGGATGGTGAGGTGGTGCTGCTGGAGAACGTACGTTTCAACGTCGGGGAGAAGAAGGATGACGAGACCCTGTCGAAGCAGTATGCCTCACTCTGCGACATCTACGTGATGGACGCCTTCGGCACCGCTCACCGGGCCCAGGCCTCCACCCATGGCGCTGGCAAGTTTGCCCCGGTGGCCTGTGCCGGCCCACTGCTGGCGGGCGAGTTGGAAGCGCTCGGCAAGGCTCTGGGCGACCCCAAGCGCCCGATGGCTGCCATCGTCGGCGGTTCCAAGGTATCCACCAAGCTCACCGTACTCGAGTCCCTGTCCAGGATCGTCGATCAGCTGATCCCCGGCGGCGGCATCGCCAACACCTTCATCGCGGCGGCGGGATACAACGTGGGCAAATCCCTCTACGAGGAGGACCTGGTGGCAGAAGCCAAGCGCCTGATGGAAGCCGCCAAAGCCAAGGGTGACGAAATCCCGGTGCCCACCGACGTGGTCTGTGGCAAAGAGTTCTCGGAGAGCGCGAAGGCCACGGTCAAGAAGGTGGAGGATGTGACGGATGACGACATGATCTTCGATATCGGCCCGGAGACCGCGGCCCGTTTCGGGGAGATGATGAAGGCCGCCGGCACCATCGTCTGGAATGGCCCGGTCGGTGTGTTCGAGTTCGACCAGTTCGGTGAGGGGACCCGTGTTCTCGGTCTCGCTATTGCAGAATCGGACGCCTTCTCCATCGCCGGTGGTGGGGACACCCTGGCGGCCGTCGACAAATATGGTATCGCCGACAAGATCTCCTATATTTCTACCGGTGGCGGCGCTTTCCTGGAATTTCTCGAGGGCAAGACACTCCCGGCAGTGGCCATGCTGGAACAGCGGGCGGCTGGCTGAGGCCCACTGGGGGCCGGGTGCCCGGTAACAGGGCCCTGGTCCCGGAGATACTATGCCAAGAAGAACCAAGATTCTCGCCACCCTGGGACCTGCCACCGACAGTTCCAAGGTGCTGGATGGACTGATCAGTGCCGGCATCGACGTGGTGCGCCTCAACCTCTCCCACGGTACCCATGAGGAGCACAGCCGGAGGACCGAGATCATCCGCGACCGCGCGACCGCCAGTGGCCGCCAGGTGGGTGTGCTGGTGGACCTGCAGGGGCCGAAGATCCGTATCGGCCGTTTCCGGGATGGACCCATCCAGTTGGAGGAGGAGGCGACCTTCACCCTCGATGCCGGCTGTGATCTGGAAGAGGGTGACCAGCACCGGGTCGGGATCACCTACCCGGACCTGGTCCGGGACGTGCACCGGGGGGACACGCTGCTGCTCGCTGATGGCGCCGTCGAACTGTGGGTCAACGAAGTGGTCGTTGACCGAATCACCTGCCGGGTGGTGGTCGGCGGCGTGCTTTCCGACGGCAAGGGGATCAACCGGAAGGGGGGCGGCTTGTCAGCGCCGGCACTGACCGACAAGGATCGGAGGGATATCCGGTTTGCCGCTGAGATCGAGGCCGACTATCTGGCGGTCTCCTTCGTGCGTCACGCAGAAGACGTGGAAGAGGCGCGTCGCCTGCTGCGCGAGGCGGGGGGTAAGGCCGACATCGTCTCCAAGATCGAACGGGCGGAGGCGCTGGAGGCCATCGATGGGATCATCGAGGCCTCCGAGGTGATCATGATCGCCCGGGGCGACCTGGGGGTGGAGATCGGTGACGCAGAGCTGCCTGCAGTGCAGAAGCAGCTGATCAAGAAGGCCCGTTCCGGCAACAAGGTGGTGGTCACCGCGACCCAGATGATGGAGTCCATGATCGAGAAGGCCATCCCCACCCGTGCCGAGGTGTTCGATGTGGCCAATGCGGTGCTGGACGGTACCGACGCGGTGATGCTGTCGGCGGAGACGGCGGCCGGCTGTTACCCGGTAAAGGCGGTTCAGGCGATGGACCGGGTCTGTCGGGAGGCGGAGAAGCAGTCCAAGGTGACCCGGTCCCACCACCGTATCGACACGGTGTTCGGCCGGGTCGACGAGGCCATCGCCATGGCCACCATGTACACCGCCAACCATCTGGGTGTGGCGGCCATTGCGGCACTGACCGAGTCCGGCTCCACCCCCAAGTGGATGTCCCGTATCAGCTCAGGGATCCCGATCTATGCGCTTACGGGCCATGTGTCGACGCGCCGCAAGGTGACCCTCTACCGGGGTGTGCACCCGGTGAGCTTCGATGTGGTGGCGCACGACAGCCAGAAGGCCAACGAGGAGATCGTCGAGGAGTTGCAGCGGCGGGGGGCCATCCGCACCGGCGACCTGATCATCATCACCAAAGGCGACCTCAATGGCGTCGAAGGTGGCACCAATGTCATGAAGATACTGCGTGTGGGGGAACACATCATTTCCGACCGCGCCCTGGATTGAATACTATTTTGTGTAAGTTCTCAATAAGTCGGTGCAGTGTGGGCACAAAAAACGTGCCCACCCTACGTAGGGTGGGTATGCCGTTTATGCCCACCATTGGCCTGAGAATTTCGCCCTGAGTGACGGCCATCACCGTCACGATCCATGATCACTACTGAATAGTTGTTTTAGAATAACCTAATGTAAGGAGAAAAATACCATGGCACTTATTTCCATGCGTCAGCTGCTGGACTACGCGGCCGAAAACGATTTCGGGATGCCCGCTTTCAACGTCAACAACATGGAGCAGGTGCATGCCATCATGCAGGCTGCGGACGAAACCGACAGCCCGGTGATCATGCAGGGTTCCGCCGGGGCCCGTTCCTATGCCGGCGAGTCCTTTTTGCGCCACCTGATCCTGGCCGCCGTCGAGGCCTATCCCCATATCCCCATCGTCATGCACCAGGACCACGGCTCCTCGCCGGCGGTCTGTCTGCGCTCCATCCAGTCCGGCTTCTCGTCGGTGATGATGGACGGCTCCCTGATGGAGGATGCCAAGACCCCCTCCAGCTATGAGTACAACGTCGAAGTGACGCGCAAGGTGGCTGAGATGGCGCACGCCGGCGGCGTCTCCGTCGAGGGTGAGCTGGGCTGCCTGGGCTCCCTGGAGACCGGTGAAGCGGGTGAGGAGGATGGCGTCGGGGCCGAGGGCAAGCTGGAGATGGACCAGATGCTGACCGACCCGGACGAGGCGGCGGATTTTGTCAAGCAGACCAAGGTGGATGCCCTGGCCATTGCCATCGGAACCTCTCATGGTGCTTACAAGTTCACCAAGGAGCCTACCGGTGACATCCTGCGTATCGATCGGGTGAAAGAGATCCACGCCCGTATCCCCAACACCCATCTGGTAATGCACGGTTCCTCCTCGGTGCCCCAGGACTGGCTGAAGATCATCAACGAATATGGCGGGGACATGGGGCAGACCTTCGGGGTCCCAGTGGAGGAGATCGTCGAGGGCATCCGGCACGGCGTACGCAAGGTGAATATCGATACCGACCTGCGCATGGCCTCCACCGGCTCCGTCCGGCGCCACCTGCACGATAACCCCTCCAACTTCGACCCCCGCAAGTTCCTCAAGGCGGCCACGGAGGGAATGAAATCGATCTGTAAGGCGCGCTACGAGGCGTTCGGTTGTGCCGGTCACGCCGCCCGCATCAGCGCCATGTCGCTGGAGCGTATGTACATGATGTATGAGAAGGGCGCGCTGGACCCGAATATAAGCTAGGTAGTACGTTTTTTCTGATCGACCCGGAAGGGGTGCCTTGGCACCCCTTTACTATTCGTGGGGCGTGCCGTTACAGGGATTAAGGGCTCGCGAAATAATAAGTCCCTGAATTTGGGGCGTCGAGGCGCCCGTCCGGCAAGACGCGGAAACGCAGGAATATTCATTATCTTTCAAGTTTTCGCAACGCAGCCAGACGGGATGGATCGGCGTCCCAAAACAGGGAGTTATTGTTTCGCGAGCCCTAAATACCAAACCAAGGAGAACCGAATGGAAGCGTTGTATAAGGTGGTCTATACCGGGGAACTGGGCCAGGGAGTGGAGAAAACGGAGGTGACAGCCAATCTGGTTCGACACTTCGGCCTCAGTGAACAAAAGGCCGGCCTGCTGTTGGACGCCGGCAAACCGGTGACCTTGAAACAGGGGCTGACACGGGGCAAGGCCGATCAGTACCGGAATGCCCTGGAGAAGATGGGACTGGCCATCCGGCTGGAAGCCATGCCCCGGCAAGATTCCGGTTCCACCTTGTCGCTGGCCCCCTTGGGAGGGGGAGAAACGACGCCTGAAGAAGCCGCGAAGCCGGACCAGCCAATCTGCCCCAAATGTGGGTCCAGTCGGATAGAGGGGGACAGCTGCCTCGACTGCGGTATCGTCATCTCCAAGTATCTAGCGCGCCAGGCGCTGCAGCCGGAGCAAACCG
Organism: Sedimenticola sp.; assembly: GCA_030619405.1. GTDB lineage: Bacteria > Pseudomonadota > Gammaproteobacteria > Chromatiales > Chromatiaceae > JAUXBK01. Next base: position 5,151 of record JAUXBK010000074.1, read on the forward strand.
GAACGACGGGCTTCGATGCCCCCCCACCGCCCGGGAAAGGCGGTGCAAACCCCTATTCAACTCCCCAGGCAGAGCTGGTGGAGGCAGGCAGCGACGGTGAAATGAGCGGACCCGCCACGGCACCGGCCAGACACGGGTGGGCCTGGGTAACGGGTGGCTTCCGGCATTTTAGGCAGAACCCCTTTGCCTGGATCGTGGCCATGGTAGTCTGGATGGTGCTCTCTGTGATCATCACCTTGATCCCCTTCATCGGGTCGATTGCGATCAGCATTCTCTCGCCGGTGATAACGGCGGGTTTCATGATCGGGGCGGATGCCCAGGATCAGGGCCGGGATTTTGAAGTGGGACACCTGTTTGCTGGTTTCTCCCGTAACCCGGGTCAGCTGCTGCTGGTGGGGCTATTCTATTTCGCCGGTCTGATCGTGATCGGTTTGCTGATGGGGGTGCTGATAGCGGGTGCAATCGCCAGCCTGGGTGATCTCGCCGTAGCGGGTGAGCCAGACCCGGCGGCGTTGGCGGCGTTGATGGGCAGCCCCACCATTCTGGTGGCTATGCTGCTGGGTGTCGCACTGAGCATTCCCCTGTTCATGGCCTACTGGTTCGCACCGACTCTGGTTGCTCTGGAAGGACTTTCGGCGCTCACTGCCATGAAACTGAGTTTCAGCGGTTGTATGAAGAACATGCTTTCGTTCCTGCTCTACGGCCTCATCGTCCTGCTACTGCTGTTTCTCGCGGTGCTGCCGTTCGGGCTGGGCCTGCTGATCGCGCTGCCGACACTGCTGGCCTCGATCTATGTTTCGTATAAGGATATCTATTATCAGGGGACAGAGGACTGAGGGCAGAAGGCAGAAGGCAGAAGTCAGCAGCGTAGCCTGGATGGAGCCTGAGCGGAATCCCTGGACTGTCAGAGGACAGAGGACAGAGGAGAGATGAATCTTGGTATTCCATTGGCTCCCAAGCTTAGAGTTGGAGCCGGTTCAGCCGGTAAGAAAGCGGTTAGAAGAGGGAATGGGACCATGAAGGAGGCCGGAAGCCCCTCCCGGTTCCCGTCTTCTGATCCCCAGCTGGACACTGCCCGCCATTATGAGACCCCGGAAGGGATCGCCCTGGTGATGCGGGTCGCCGGCCCCGTGGTCCGGGCCTGGGCCTGGGCGATTGATCTGGCGATCCGTGCCGGGGTCTATCTGCTGATCTCGATTCCGTTCGCCTATCTGGGCGGGATTGGAACCGCGGGTACTCTCATCGGGTTTTTCCTGATCGAGTGGTTCTATCCGGTGGTTTTCGAACTGCGCAGCGGAAGCACGCCGGGCAAGCAGGCGATGGGGCTGCTGGTGTTGCACGATAACGGGACCCCGGTTGCGCTCTCCCCCTCTCTGATCCGCAACTTGCTTCGGGCCGCCGACTTTCTCCCCTTTTTATATGGTGCCGGCCTGGTAACCATGCTGCTGAACCGGGATTTCAAGCGCCTGGGTGACATGGCCGCCGGTACTCTGGTGGTTTATCGTGACATCCCACCGGAGCGTCACCCGCTCCCTTCTGCCGCTCCGGTCGCCCTGCCCGGGGATTTCACCGGGGAAGAGCAGCAGGTGCTGCTGGCCTTTGGAGAACGCGCCGCCAGACTCACCCGGGAGCGTCGCGCTGAACTGGCAGGGATCCTGTCCGAACTGAGCGGCAGGGAGGGGGAGGCTGGTGTCGAGAAGCTGTACGCCTACGCCAGCTGGCTGGCGCGAGGCAGATAGATGCGTCAGGACCGATTCGAACAGCAGCACCTTCCCCTGTGGGAGGAGCTGACCCTGCTGCTGGACGATCTGGAGCGGCCCAGGCGCAAGCGCCAGCTGAGCGCCGACCGATACGCCCGTCTACCCTGGCTCTACCGCCAGTTGTGTAATCATTACGCCCATGCACGCGGGCGCCACTACAGCCCGGACCTGGAGCAGCAACTGCACGTCCTGGTACTGCAGGGTCATCGTGCCCTATACCGCCAGGGGGGGGGCGGCTGGCAACCGCTGATTCCGTTCATCACCAACGGTTTTCCCCGTGCCCTGCGGCGGAACGCCCGCTACTTCTGGCTGGCTGCGGCCCTGTTCCTGCTGCCGGCGCTGTTGATTGGAGTGCTTTGCTACAGTGACCCGGATTTGATCTACAGTGTGCTGGACGAGCAGCAGGTGTTAGATATCGAGGTCATGTACGACCCGTTCAACGGTAAGCCAGGACGCTTGGAAGGGCGCAGCTCAGAGACCGACTTCCAGATGTTTGGATACTACATTGCCAACAACATCGGCATCGGTTTTCGCACCTTTGCCGGTGGCATACTGGCGGGGGTGGGCACCCTTCTGCTGCTGCTGTTCAACGGCCTGGTGCTCGGCAGCGTCGCCGGGCACCTCACCCGCATCGGTTATCAGGATACCTTCTGGAGCTTCGTCAGCGGTCATGGGGCATTCGAATTGACCGCTATCGTCATCTGTGGCGCCGCCGGACTGCTGCTGGCCCATGCCATCGTTGCCCCGGGCCAGTGGACGCGGCTGGAGGCGCTGAAACGAAACGCCCGGGATGCCCTGAAATTGGTGATGGGAGCGGCGTTGATGCTGCTGCTCGCTGCTTTCATCGAGGCTTTCTGGTCATCCAGCGGCGTCGCCAGTGAGATCAAGTATCTGGTGGCAGCACTGCTCTGGCTGCTGGTGGCGGCTTATCTCGCAGGGGCGGGGCAGCGTGGAGCTGGATAAGCTGACCGTCTCGATTCGACCGCGTAACGCCTGGGAGGCCATCGACCTGGGGTTCGCCATGGCCCGCCATTGGTTCTTTCCGCTGTGGCTGCTGTGGTTGGCGCTGGCGCTTCCCCTGTCGCTGCTGACGCTGTGGTTGTTTTCCGCTCAGCCGGCGCTGGCGGCCGTCGCCCTCTGGTGGTTCAAACCCCTGTATGAACCACCACTGCTGTTCTGGCTCAGCCGCGCCCTGTTTGGTGAACCCCTGGCACTGCGACAGGTGCTGCGCCAGTGGCCAGGCTACGGCGGCCGTCAACTGCTGGCCAACCTCAGTTGGCGCCGTTTCAGCCCGAATCGCTCTTTCTATATGCCGGTGGCAGTGCTGGAGGGGCTGAAGGGAAAAGTGCGGCGCCACCGGATTTCGGTCCTGGGGCGGGACCAGCATGCCGCTTCCTGGCTGACCCTCGCCGGGCTGCTGTTCGAACTCATCCTGGAGCTCTCTTTTCTGCTGCTTCTGTGGGTCATGCTGCCCGACGAGCTGCGGCCGCTCGATCTGCAGCAGTTGCTGCTGGCACCCGGGGGGACGGTTGAGTGGCTCCTGTATGTTGCCGATCTGGTCACCATGTCGGTGATCGCACCATTCTATGTGGCGGGCGGTTTTGCCCTCTATCTGACCCGACGCAGCGAGCTGGAGGCGTGGGACATCGAGATCGGTTTTAGGCGCCTGATGAAACGCAGGTGGCCCCTGCATGGCATGGTGGCGGGGTTGCTGCTGACTTTGATACTGCTGTCACCCTTCGAAGGTGAGCGGCTGCAGGCTGCAGAGATCGATCGGGGGCAGGCCCGGGCAGAGATCCAGGTGGTGCTGGCGGACGATGTGTTTGGGGAACGCCGACAGGAGGGTTATTGGGAGTATCTGGGCAGCAGTGAAAGGAGCAGCCAGAGTGGCTTCTGGCTGCGGGTGATCGCCCTGCTCGAGAGCCTGGGGCGGCTGGTCGCCCGCCTGGGGGAATTCCTGCTCTGGTTCGGTGCCGTTCTACTGCTGGCCTGGCTGACCTACCGAATCGTTGGGGACCTCAGGGGAAAGCGGCCGAGGCCGAAGGGGGAAGTTGCGCCCAAAATGCTGCCGGTGGTGGTTTCCGGACTGGACCTGACCTGGTCGAGTCTGCCCCGGCAGCTGGTCCGTGCGGTCCGGGAACAGTTGGACGAGGGCTACTACAGGGAGGCGTTGAGTCTGCTCTACCGGGGCGCCCTCTCCCGGGAGGTGCATCGTCACCGGCTGGAGATTCCCGGCAGCGCCACCGAATGGGAGTGCATGGCGCTGGTGCAGGCGGTGCGCCCGGCGGAAGAGGCCGCCTTCTTCCGGCAGTTGACCCGGTTATGGATGCAGCTCGCCTATGACCATGCAATCCCGTCCCGGGGGCAGGTGGAGGGGTTGTGCCGGGAGTGGGAGTCGGTCTTCGGTGGGGAGGAGTAGTGAGACGTGACACCTTTATCAGCACTGTCATCGTCGGGTTGCTGCTGGTGGCAGTGATCGGCGCCGGTGTCTGGTGGTTCCTGGACCATTACCAGTACCAGACCCGGGAGATCCGAAGCGGACTCTCACCCCTGGCACGGCGCAACCCGCTGTTGGCAGCGGAGCGCTTTCTGCAGCGTATCGGGGTGCCGAGCGAGAGCATCAGTGGGCGTGAGCACCTGCTGCAGCCCCCCGCGGAGTCTGGCCTGCTGCTGGTTCACCATCTGGGGCCCAGCCTGCCTCGGGAACGGCAGCAGGCACTGCTGGTGTGGGTCAGGCGCGGTGGCCATCTGGTGATTACGGCGGAGCAGGCATGGGACGATGATGTTGGCAGCAGCGGTAACGGGTTGCTGGATGAGCTGGGTGTCCGCCTGCTGGTGATCGATCTCGATGAAGGAGTGGAAGGATCGGTACCTGTTCCTTTTTACGGCCTCTCCAGTCCGCTTCAGATCGCCTTTGACCCCAATCGTATCCTGTTCGACCGCACCGACGATGACGGTGGTGGTTACCTGCTGCGCTATCCTCTGGGGAAGGGGCAGGTAACGGTGTTGAGCGACAACCGCTTTCTCACCAACGACGCCATCGGGGAGTACGACCATGCACTGCTGCTGGCGCTGCTGGCAGAAGGTCAGAAGCGTGCCTGGATCCTGTACAGCAGCAACCCGCCGTCTCTGATCGCGTTGGTGTGGCACTCCGCACCTCAGCTGGTGATCAGCGGGCTGTTGCTGTCGTTGCTGCTGATCTGGCATCTGACGCTGCGCAGCGGACCACTGCTCTCCAGGGAGAGGGCGGGCCGGCCAAGCCTGAGAGAGCACCTGCGGGCGGTGGCTGGTTACCACTGGCGCACCGATCGTGCCCGGCAGCTGTTTGGCTCTTCCCGGCAGGCGACAGAGCAGGAGTGGCGCCGGCGTCACCCGATGTTGGAACGGCTGGACCGGAAACGACGTTGTGAGTGGATTGCCGAACGCACCGGTCTGGCGCCGGCAGAAGTGGAACAAGCGCTGTATGGGGAGTACCGGGACCGGAGCGAATTCACCCGGGTGACCGAGCTGCTGCAGCGGCTGGCGGGGGGACGGAGGACAGGGGACAGGGGACAGAGAGATAGTTAAGCAAGTTGGCGGTTAGTCGAGATACCAGGCCTCGCCATTTCCGTTCAAAATCGTCTCAATAAATGGACAGGATTAACAGGATTTACAGGATTTACAGGTTTATGTAATTCTGCAAATTCTGTTAATCCTGAACAATCCTGTCATTTTTTTGGTGCCGGCAACGGGCTGTACTCGTTGCAGAGTGTCCAATTTTCGTCTGAAAATGTATTTTTTTATTAGAACTAA
>JAUXBK010000151.1 GCA_030619405.1 Sedimenticola sp.
CAGGTGTAACTCGGGTTCGTCGATGATCCACCAGCCGCCTGGGCCGCCGGTTCCGAGATCGAAGGGGTCTGCAAGTTTACCGCCGAGCATCGAAGACGCCCGCGCATGTCGTGACGCCGGTCGCGGATGGGTGTGCAATTGCCCGTTCAGAATTGCCGCGACCAAGGTTTCGGGGACCTTTAACAGATCCTCGTAGGTGGCGTGTCTGGCAGCGGGCTTCCCCCATTGCAAGGCTCCAGGAAATTAGCAGTCTATCGGCCTTAGAACTATCCTACTGCGCGAAGGGGGATGCCGAACACCAGAGAACAGAGACAGGCCACGGTGTCTGCTGCATCTTTCCCTAGGCCCTGTTTTTCCTCGGTCCTGCTTCTCTCCTCGGTCCTGCTTTTAAAACGGAATATCGTCGTCGAAATCACCACCGCCACTGGGGGCACTGGGGGCAGCGGCGGGAGAGGACGGTGCAGCATTAGCGGGCTGGCTCGGACGGGGGCTGTCGAAACTGCTGCTGCCCCCGCTGCGGCTGTCCAGCATCTGCATCTCGTTGGCAATGATCTCGGTGGTGTAGCGGTCCTGACCATCCTGGCCTTGCCATTTTTTGGTGCGGATACTCCCTTCCACGTAGACCTTGGAACCCTTCTTGAGATACTCGCCGGCGATCTCTCCCAGGCGGTTGAAGAAGACCACCCGGTGCCACTCGGTGCGCTCCTGGGGCTCTCCGGTATTCTTGTCCTTCCAGGACTCGGAGGTGGCTAGGGTGACGTTCGCCACCGCATTGCCGTTGGGCATATAACGGACTTCCGGATCCTTACCCAGGTTACCGATTAAAATAACCTTGTTGACGCCTCTGCTGGCCATATTTTCTCCTGTCTCTCTACTGTCTCATCCATGATATCTGAATCTTCCGGCGCCCGTGTCGCGGCGCGGGAGCAACAGTCTACCCTCCCGGGCTGGAAAATGCATCCAGCTCGGCCATGTCGATCCGCTCCCTGTCGATCTTGAGATAGGCCACCCCCTCCTCCGCCACCACGAAGGCGTCACCCACCCCTTCCAACTCCAGCAGTCGGGTATGCAACTCCCGGGCCCTGGCCTCATCGATCTCCCCGAGCACAAGGATATAGCTGCTCAGATAGGCGGGCCGGGCCATTCCAAAGGCGATCAGCAGCCACACCAGTGAGGCCAGTGCTCCAAACAGAAACACCCCGCCAAGATCATAATGGGTGTGCATCCAGCCACCGATCAGGCCACCGAGGAAGGCTCCGACGAACTGGGATGTAGAGTAAACCCCCATCGCAGTGCCCTTCGCCTCTGCCGGGGCCACCTTCGCGATCAGGGAGGGCAAAGTCGCCTCCAGCAGGTTGAAAGCGGTGAAATAGAGCAGCATGGAGAGTGCAATGCCAACCAGGGAGTGATAAAAGGTGAAAAACCCGATCTGACCCAGCGCCAGGGCGAAAACGCCGCCCAGGAAGACCGATTTCATCTTACGTCGCTTCTCGGCGATCACCACGAACGGGATCATCAACCCCATGGCCAGCACCAGTGTCGGCAGATAGATCATCCAATGATGACCTGCCTGGAGTCCGGCATAGTCCCTGAGTGCCAGCGGCACCGCAAGAAAAACGGCAGTCAGGGTCATATGCAGGGTCATGATGCCCACATCCAGCCGCAGCAGGTTGGGGTTGGACAACACCCGCCCGAACTGGCCGGGCACCGGCTCGGTATCCCGGTGAAAATGACTCTCCCGTGGAGATGGGACCAGGAACAGGACGATGGCGATACCTCCCAGGGCAAGCACCGCCGTCAACCAGAAGATTCCCGGAACCCCGATCCAGCTGTTGAGGATCGGACCCAGGATCATTGAGATGGCAAATGCGAAACCGATGCTGATACCGATCGTTGCCATCACCTTGGTGCGGTGCTCGTCACGGCTCAGATCGGCTGCCAGCGCCATGATTGCCGCCGCGATCGCCCCCCCGCCCTGGATGGCACGACCGAGGATCACCCCCCAGATGGTATCGGCCTGGGCGGCCACCACGCTGCCGATGGCAAAGATGATCAGCCCCCCGATGATCACCGGCTTGCGCCCGATTCGATCCGACAGCATGCCGAACGGGATCTGCAGGAAAGCCTGGGTCAAACCATAGGCACCGATAGCGATACCCACCAGCAGCGGCGTTACCCCTGCCAGCTCCTCCGCATACAGGGCAAACACGGGAAAGATCAGGAACAGCCCCAACATCCGCAGGGAAAAAATCCCCGCCAGGGAGAAAGCCGCACGTGTCTCCAGTGGAGACATCCCCTCGGTTCGTTCTATCTCTTTTGTTGCAGTCATGGCAGTTTTATCAGTGGCAGCAGCGCAGACTTTGGCCCGAATCCTGAAGACCGCGTATAGTATCAGGTTCGCTTATTCACTGGTACGCAGATGGACACCATCCACATCCGGGGTGTGCGCACCCACAATCTGAAGAACATCGACCTGGATCTCCCCCGGGACAAGCTGATCGTCTTCACTGGCCTCTCCGGCTCCGGCAAATCGTCGCTGGCTTTCGACACCATCTATGCAGAAGGGCAGCGCCGCTATGTGGAGTCGCTCTCCGCTTATGCGCGCCAATTCCTCTCCATGATGGAGAAACCGGATGTGGATCATATCGAGGGGCTGTCGCCCGCCATCTCCATCGAGCAGAAAACGACATCCCACAACCCACGCTCCACGGTCGGCACCATTACCGAGATCTATGACTACCTGAGGCTGCTGTTCGCCCGTGCCGGAACCCCCCGTTGCCCGGTACACGATGAACCGCTCGAGGCCCGCACCATCAGCCAGATGGTAGACCAGGTACTGGCACTGCCAGCCGGCAGCAGGCTGATGCTGCTGGCCCCGGTAATCTCCGACCGCAAGGGTGAGCACCAGAAACTGTTGAGTGAACTCAATGCCCAAGGGTTCATACGCGCCCGGGTCGACAGCGAAATATACGAACTGGACGACCCCCCTGAACTGGAACTGCACCGCAAACACACCATCGAAGCAGTGGTGGACCGTTTCCGGGTACGGGAGGATCTCTCCCTGCGGCTGGCGGAGTCGTTCGAGACCGCGCTGAATCTCTCCGGGGGGCTTGCCCGGGTGGCCTGGATGGACGACCCGGCCGCGGAGGAGCTGGTCTTTTCCGCCAACTTTGCCTGCCCCGTGTGCGGTTACAGCCTGCCGGAACTGGAGCCCCGGCTCTTCTCCTTCAACAACCCGGCTGGGGCATGCCCCACCTGTGACGGACTGGGGGTAGAACAGTTCTTCGACCCGGAACGGGTGGCGGGGCACCCCCATCTGAGCCTGGCAGCGGGCGCAGTACGGGGCTGGGACCGGCGTAACGCCTACTATTTCCAGATGCTCCAGGCCCTCAGTAAGCACTACGGTTTCAATGTCGAGACCCCATGGGACGAGTTGCCAGAAAAGATCAGGCAGGCCATCCTCTATGGCAGCGGCAAAGACCCGATCAAATTCAGCTATTTCAATGAGCGTGGCGGGCGACACCACAAGACCCACCCCTTCGAAGGCATCATCCGCAACATGGAACGGCGCTACCGGGAAACCGAATCCAACGCGGTGCGCGAAGAGCTCTCCCGTTATATCTCTACCCACCCCTGCCCCGAGTGCAAGGGTACCCGGCTCAACGAAGCGGCCCGCCATGTATTCGTTGCAGAGCACAACCTTCCATCCATCACCGCCATGCCCATCGGCCAGGCGTTCGATTTCTTCGAGCAACTGAGGCTGCCGGGAAAACAGGGGGAAATTGCCGTCCGCATCGTCAAGGAGATCAATCAGCGACTCAGCTTTCTGGTCAACGTCGGACTCGATTATCTGACCCTGGACCGCAGTGCTGAAACCCTCTCCGGCGGTGAGGCTCAACGTATCCGACTGGCCAGCCAGATTGGCGCCGGCCTGGTCGGCGTCATGTACATCCTGGATGAGCCCTCCATCGGCCTGCATCAGCGGGACAATGATCGACTGTTGAAGACACTCACCTATCTACGCGATCTGGGAAATACGGTAATCGTGGTGGAACACGACGAGGAAGCGATCCGTAGCGCCGATCTGGTGGTGGACATAGGCCCAGGCGCCGGTGTACATGGCGGCACTATCGTCGCCAGGGGAACCGCTGACGAGATTGCCACCATCGAAGGATCCCTCACCGGCCAGTATCTCTCAGGAATGCTTGCCATCGAGCTGCCCGAACAGCGTACGCCACCGGATCCCGAGAGACAGTTGAGCATACTCGGGGCCACCGGGAACAACCTGAAAACGGTAGATCTGCACCTTCCTGTCGGGTTGTTTACCTGCGTCACTGGTGTCTCTGGCTCAGGCAAATCGACGCTGATCAACGATACCCTCTATCCACTGGCCGCCACGCTGTTGAATGCCGCCAACCGGAATGCGGCGCCCCATGCCGGGATGCAGGGCATGGAACTGTTCGACAAGGTGGTGGATATCGACCAGAGTCCGATCGGGCGCACCCCCCGCTCCAACCCGGCCACCTACACCGGTCTCTTCACGCCGATCCGGGAGCTGTTTGCCGGCACCCAGGAGGCGCGCTCCAGGGGCTACGCACCCGGCCGGTTCAGTTTCAACGTCAAAGGTGGCCGCTGCGAGGCCTGCCGTGGAGATGGCGTGATCAAGGTCGAGATGCACTTTCTGCCAGACATCTATGTGCAGTGCGACGTCTGCAAGGGCAAACGCTACAACCGGGAGACGCTGGAGATTCGATACAAGGGAAAGAGTATCGATCAGGTGCTGAACCTCACCATCGAGGATGCCCTGACCTTCTTCGATGCGATACCTGCGATTAAGCGCAAACTGCAGACTCTCATGGATGTGGGTCTCTCCTATGTAAAGCTCGGTCAAAATGCCACCACCCTCTCCGGTGGCGAGGCCCAGCGCGTCAAACTATCCAGGGAACTCTCCAAACGGGATACAGGCAATACCCTCTACATCCTGGATGAACCCACCACCGGACTCCACTTCCACGACGTCAAGCACCTGCTGACGGTGCTGCACCGTCTACGGGATCACGGCAATACGGTAGTGGTGATCGAGCACAATCTGGACGTCATCAAGACCGCTGACTGGGTCGTGGACCTGGGCCCGGAGGGCGGCAACCGGGGGGGGGAGATCGTCGCCCAGGGGACACCGGAGGCGGTGGCCGGGGTGGAGGCTTCCTATACCGGGCAGTATCTAAAAAAGATGTTTGAGAAGTGATTCTAGTTTTAGCCTTACTTGAGTAACCGTTCACGGGAGCGATAAACATTCAGCCACGGATTGACGCGGATCAAACACGGATTGATTTGATAGCACAAGCCTCTCGAACCCTACTTTTCGGGCGCCTATGTCAATTGGCAGCCGACCTCCGTCCCAGTAACCTTAAACTCGTTAAACAACTGTTTCTCCAGACTTCAACAGCTGCCCCAATAATAGATTTCGTGATGCCTTCGCGTATCAAAAACCAAAACAACATCCGTGTGTAATCCGCGTTGATCCGCGGCCATTTTTTCGTTCGTGAACGCCTACAACCTATCCAACCACCTCGACCCGGTCACCGACCCGCAGCCCCAGCAGGCGATCCGCCCGCCCCTGATTGACCGCGATCTCCACCAGTCCGATGGAGTTTTTGTACCAGAACGGGGTGTGCGGCGGGATTTCACAGAAGGTGCGGGCATAGTCGAGCCGCCGGCCATTCGCCGCCAGCACGGGGGCCTCTTTGACGGTTTCAGCCCGGATACCCGTGATTGCGTTGCCGAAGTGGTCAATATAGATCACCTCACCCAGATCCAGTGGCCACTCCGCCCCCACCACCCGGTCTGGAGAGATGACCCGAGATTCGGCCAGTTCCCCAAGGCATAACCGGGCCGCGATCGGCGCAAACAGGTCTCGCCCGTGAAAGCTGTCAGAGAGTTCCCGGGGATGCCACTCCACGACCCGCACCTCGCTTGGCCCAAGGCGCTTCAGGATCGCTGCAAACAGCCCATTGTCGGGGCCGACGAACCAGTGGGGGCCGGAGCGTATCGCCAGGGGGGAGCGCTGCCCGCCCACGCCTGGGTCCACTACCGCGAGGAAGAGGGTATTTGCCGGCGTTTTGGAGGCCAGCGCAGCCAGCAGGCTGGCGGACCGGCGGGGATCGAAAACCGGGGCATCGGATAGGAGCGTAACGACCGGAATATCCACGCCCAAAGAGAGCAGCGTCAGTTCCAACTGTCCCTGGTAGAGCCCCTCCCCGCCAAAGTCGGTGAAGAGCGCGATCCTTTGTGGCCTGACGTCTTTCATAATGGGGGCAAGAAACAGAAGTCAGAATATAGGTAACCGTTCCAGAGGTAAGGGCCAGGTTTATTCCGACCGTATTTTTTTGACAGGATTAACAGGATTTTTCAAGATTGACAGGTTTTTTTATAAACTCTCTGCTTTCTGCGCACTTCAGATTATAGGGTACAGCCCCTTAACACAATCTTGTTAATCTTGAAAATCCTGTTAATCCTGTCTAATTTTTGGGTGCAGTTCGACCGATACCTCCCGTAACCGTTCACTCCCCCTGCCGTTTTGAACCCCTCACCCTAACCCTCGGCTTTGGCATCCTGCGTCGCTCTACCTCCTCCATCCATGGAGTCGTC
>JAUXBK010000148.1 GCA_030619405.1 Sedimenticola sp.
AGCGAGTTTCCGTCCCCGCGCTCGGTGCGCAAACGCTTCACCAGGGAGGCCAGATGCGCGAATCCCCCCACCTGGCCATACTTCCTGGCCGCCTGATCGAAATCGAGGTAGGTGAAGGCATGGGCAGCCCTGCTGCCTGGCTCGATACCGAAATGTTTCAGAAAAGCATTGCCGACCACATGGGGTGCCTTGCCAAAGGCGGATCCCACACCCAGATTGACACTGGGCTCGCGAAAGTAGATTGGATTCAACTGCGCGTGGCAATCGGTCATGTGCAACAGGCTGACGTTACCGAACCGTGGAATCTCGTACATGTCCGAGGGTTTCTTGGCTGCGGCGAAAGCGGAGCCGGGGAGCATACCTGCTGCCCCCGCCAAGCCCATTAGCCGGATGAATTCTCTTCGCGATAATCTCATTAATAGGTCCATCCTTCGAGAGTGCACCTGCTGTCCGGGTGCCACACTGAATCGTATTATTCGAAAAAAGGCCGGTGCGGTAAAAGCCACCGCACCAGTGCAGTGCTGATCAACCGATCTTGGCCTCGGCCGAATCGGACTTGCCGGTATTGTCTACCCAGCTCAGTTTCAGCATGTCGCCCTTGTTGGCCCCCTTGAACTTGAACGAAAGGTAGGGGTTCTTGGAGACACCACCACTCCAGAGTGCAGTCAGGCGGACCTTGCCACCGGACTCGCAGGTTACCTCCTGGATGAAGTGGGCGGGGATCAGCTCACCGCTCTTCTTGTCCTTGCGGGCGCCGGTCTCCATCGGGTGGGTCATCAGGGCCTTGACGGTGACCAGGTCACCCTTCATCTTGGCCCGGATTTTGATGCTCTTTTTTGCCATTGTTCTGTTCCTCCAGGAATTCTCTTTTCGGGAATAATTGAGTCAGTTTCTGTGCGGGATACGTCCCTGTAGGTTCAGTCCGGCCTGGCATCCCTGCCGGGCGTTCGCCCGCTTCAGCCAGGCTTAGGTGCCTGAATACATCCCTGTAGCTTTGGGATCCGGCCCGGCATCCCTGCCGGGCGTTCGCCGGAAAATCTGGTCCACTGGACCAGATTTTCTCGGCTCACCCCCCACACCCGCCGATGGTTACCTTGACCTCTTTCTTGGCGCTGTAGAGCTTGCCGTCGGCCTTCACCACGGCTATCACATCGCCGGTCTTGCCCATTTTGATGCGGGTGGAGATGAACCCTTCGGCACCCTCACCCAGATTGAAGCTAGCGATCAGGGGGGATGGATTGTTCACCGCAATGATGGAAATTGATTCGACCCCCTCGATACTGCTGGAGACGGTGACCGGCACCACTGCACCGTTTTCAGCGATGTCAGGTGCCTTGATCTTGATATCGCTGCTGTCGCTCATCTGGTCGCTGCCGGTGAGCGCCTTCAACGCATCCGGAACTGCCTTGGCCCCAAATGCATCCTCCGGCCATGCTGCCAGAACGACCCGGGGTGAAAGCAGCCCGGTTCCAATAACCACACCCAGGGCGCTGGCACCCAGGGACCCTTTCAGAAATATTCTACGTTTGTTGTTCATGTTGCGACTCCTCTGGATCATGTTCAATTATTGACTGTGGTAAGACCGACGCTGACCCAGTCCTGCATGCCACCGCGATACCACTTGAGCTTGTAAGTGGGGTAACCAAGCTTTGCCAGGGTCTTTATGTTGATGGATGACTGGGGACACCAGCTGCCGTTGCAGAACAACACCAGGGTCCTGGCATTGCGAAAATCCCATTTTCCGTTCATCAGCCGCGCGTTGAATTGGTCCTGGAGAATTTGGCTCAAGGTGTCCGCTTCGGTGTCCACCGCGAACGCACCTTCCACATCCACATTGATCTTGTTCCAGGGAATATTGGTGGAACCGGGTATGGTTCCGCGGGCGATCCATTCCGGTGTCCGGGAGTCGATCACCATCACCGTACGGTCACCACCACTGATGCGCTTGAGATAACCCAGCACCTCGAGTTCCCCCACGGTTTCCACACCGGCAACGACCTGCATCGGTTGAATGCAGAACGGAGGGCAGGCCCTCGCCGTATGGCTGTATGCTTTCGGAATAACGGCACTCTTATCCGCTGTACGGGAGATGGTTACCGGCTTGCCTTTATGCATGACATCGACACTGTGCAGTGAAGGCGTGATCTTTCCACCGTGCTCCGCTCCCGCCACACTTGCAAATGCCACTCCACCCGCCAGGGCAATCATGCCCAATACATTGGCGTATTTCATAGTTATTTTCCTCTTAACTGGAGATCGGCTGATCAGTATTTCAGGTATGAAGGCAGATGCAGCTCTTGCTGCGAAACTCCCTGCTGATACCCGAGATTACCCTCATCTTCCGCCTTCCTGGCCAGCTTCATCGCCTTGTCATAGTCGCCGGCTTTGAGCGCTGCCTGGGCCTGCTTGATGAATTTACCCGTATCCCGCCACTCGCTGTCCACAGAGGCGGCCTTCTTTCTGGCCTTCTCCGCACCATCGATCATCTTCTGTACTTCCACCACCTTCGGGTCAGCCGCCTTGGCATCGGCGGCCAGCGTCGTACCCACGCCGCCGCCAAGCAGCGCCGTCACCAGCAATACGCTGTATAGTCTGTTTACTTGCATGGTTTCACTCCCACATTACTGTTTGTCCGTCGAACTTGCCAGCCACTGTTACTTGCGGGCACCGGGGCCGTTCAATTCCAGGCCATTGCTCATGTAGGTGAGGAAGTACTCCAGGTTGCGGTACTGCTCACCCTGCGCCTTGAACGGCTTGGCACGGATATTTTTGTTGCAGCCGGTAAAGCGGCGGTGCAAGGTCCCGACCGTACCCCACTTGGAACGATAGGTCGGCCAGTGGGTGGTTTGTCCCAGCGTCGGGCTCAGTATCTCGGTACGCACCTTCATCCCGGTATTCTGCAGATGGCAGGTGGAACAAGAGAAGTTGAGCTGACCCCGGCGGGTGAAGTAGAACTTCCTGCCATTCTCATAGGCCGCTAAAGCGCGCGGATCATCGTCCGGGATCACCACATTGGTGACCTGACCACGGGACTGGAAGGCGGTATAGGCAACGATGTTGGTGATGGATCCCTTCTTGTACTTGAGCGGCTTCTCGCCGTTGGCCTCGCGGCATTGGTTCAAGGCCAGAGGCAGGGTCATCACCATCCCCTGCTCCTTGTCCCAGTGCGGATAGTTACCGGCAATCGCGGGGCCATCCGGAAAGCAGTCCTTGTAGCCCTTGCCGTTGGCGAAGGGGGTCTCCCACATCACCTCGCCTTCGTCGATAAAGGGCTCGTAGGGAGGAAACTCCTCGATCGCCTCCCAGTTCTCACGCCCGATCGGGTCGATGGCATAGGCACCATTCACAAACTCCTCCATCGGTACACCGGAGAAGCGCCACTTGTAAAGCTTGTTAAAAGCGTTACGGTCCTCTTCCGGTGTCGTTGCCTGGGCCCCCATGGAAACTGTGCCGGCAATGGCCAGGACGGCCACTCTGTTCAGTAGTTTTTTCATGATCTGTCTCGTCTCCTAGCAGATAGGTTCAGTGGTTCGAGAACTGGCTGGTACCTCAAATATTTGAGGTACCAGTCATAATGTCCAGATATATTCCACCAGCTTATCCATCTCTGCCTCGGTAAGAACCTTGTTGCGTCCGAAGGGCACCATTGCGGATTCGGGATTGGCAGCAGTGGGATCCCATATCTGTGCACGCAGTTTCTGCTTATCAGGATAACGGGCTTTCATCGCAATCAGCGGTGGCCCGAGATTACCGGGGAATTCGCCTCCCTCGATCAAATGGCAGGCGAGACAATTGCCCTTCTTACGGCTTAAGGCGATGGCCTTGCCTTCGGCCACAACGCTGGAACCTTCGGCTGCAAGCGATGGAAGGGGGAGTATCTGACCGGCCAGCAGCGTCACGGCACCGGCCATCACAGACAGCTTCAGATTGCTTATTGACATCATATCCTCCATAAAGACGGTTGTATGAAGATTGACCGGGCCGTCTGGCATTTAATACCGGCAGTCTGGAAAAGGCGTATACCCGGTCAATCGATAGCCGATGTCTCTCATGGACAAGTTTGTGTGGCTGAGCGGATTATGAGGCCAACAGAGAAGAGAAAAAAATAGGAAGATACAGGAAAAGGTATTGTGGTTTTCCTTAGTATGATTCCAGGGAAAGCATCATTCGCATCAGGTCCGACAGGGAACCAGCCTCCATCTTTTCCATAACCTTGGCGCGATGCGCCTCGACGGTCGACTGACTGACATTGAGATCAGCCGCGATCACCTTGTTGCGCTTGCCTGCCGCCACCTGCTCCAGCACCTCACGCTCGCGCGGTGTCAGTTTTTCATAGCGGGCCTGGATCTCCGCCAGCCGGGATGCCTCCCCCCGCTGCTCTGCATCCTTCTCGATGGCTCGGTGCACGCTGTCCAGCAGGGCCTGGTCATTGAACGGCTTCTCGATGAAATCCACCGCCCCCGCCTGTACCGCCCGTACCGCCATCGGCACATCACCATGACCGGTAATGATGATCACCGGCGGGTGAATCCGTTCCGCCGCGAGTCTGGCCTGCAGGTCCAGGCCGCTCATCCCCGGCATGCGGACATCCAGCAGCAGGCATCCCGGCCGTTCCGGGTCGAACTGATCCAGAAACGCCTGAGCCGAAGGGAAGGTCTCCACCATCAGCCCTACCGACTCCATCAGCAGCCGCATGGCATCCCGCACCTCCTGGTCATCGTCGACAATGAACACCCTGCTGTTACTGCTCATCGCTGATACCCTCCTGATTCACCGGCAGGGTGAAGCGGAACACCGCCCCCCGCCCCGGGCTGGAATTCACATACAGATTGCCGTTGTGGGCCTCGATGATACCCTTACTAATAGAGAGTCCCAACCCCATCCCTTCGGGCTTGGTAGTGATGAAGGGATTGAACACCTGTTCACGGATCTCTTCGCTGAGGCCGGGCCCGGTGTCGGACACCGTTACGATCACCGCGTTGCCCCCCCCCATGCGGGTGTGGATGAGCAACTTTCGTTCGCCCTCTTCCATATCCGCCATCGCCTCGATGGCATTGCGCACCAGATTCAGAATGACCTGATCGATCTGGATATGCTGGGCCATTACCAGGCTGATGGAAGGATCCAGATCCTGCTGGATACGCACTCCCGCCCAGCGTGCCTCCGGCTGGATCAGCAGCAGCACCTCTTCGATCAATTCGTTCAGATCCACCAGGGTGCGCTCCGGGGGTTCCTTGCGCACGAACTGGCGTAGCTGGCGAATGATCTCACCCGCCCGCTCGGCCTGGGCACCGATCCGCTCCATAACATCCGCACAGCGCTCATGCTCGGCCGCTCCTGACTCCAGCATACGGACACAAGCATGGGCGTTGGTGGCGATAGCAGTCAGTGGCTGGTTCAACTCATGGGCGATCCCGGACGCCATCTCGCCCATGGTACTGAGTCTGGCCACATGCGCCAGATCCATCTGGTGCTGGCGCGCCACCTCCTCCGCCTGTTTACGTTCGCTGATATCCCGGAACACCACCACACTGCCCAGAGTCTGCCCTCCCTCGCCCCGTATGGGAGTGCTGCTGTACTCCACCGGGAAGCTGCTGCCATCCTTCTTCCAGAAGAGGTCGTCACTCACGTAACGGGGTTTGCTGTCCTGAAAGGTGAGGTAGACCGGGCACTCGCGGGCGGGAAAGGGATCACCATCGGAATGGGTGTGGTGCAGCACTTCGTGTTGATTCAATCCGATCAGCTCCCCGGCCTTCCAGCCGGTGATCTCCTCCATAGCCCGGTTCACGAAGGTGGAATTACCTTGCAGATCGACACCATAGATGCCATCCGCCACCGAATTGAGGATCAGGTCATGCTGTCGCTCCAGCCGCAGATTCGATCTCTCCAGCGCCCGGTTGAGCCGGAATACCCAGGTGGTCATGAACGCCATCGCCAGCAGAAACAGGAACCCGGTAAGAAGCCAGTACCAATATTTCCGCACCGCATCCGCCAGGGTGAATCGCCCCAGGTCCTGGTACGGTGGGAGCTTCAACTCCTTGAACAGATCGTGCACTGGCTGATAGTCCAGCGGCACTGTCCAACCGGCGTAGTTGCCGGCCCGCCCCGCCGGATGCACCTTGGGCATGTTCAACAGTGCCACCGCCACCTGCTGGGCCAGCTCGTTGGGGGTGTGCTGGAGCTTGCTGAAGGGCCACTCGGGATAGAGGCGGGTGCTGAGCAGAAACAGGAATTCCCGGTCGCTGCGCCGGTTAAGCACCTTGAACTCATTCAGATCGATCAGACCCACCGCCGTCATCCGCTCCAGGATATCGGTGCGCACAGTACCGGCATCCACCCGTCCGTCACGCACCGCCATCACCACCCGGTCATGAACCTCGGCGAACTCCAGGGAGGCAAAATCCTGGTAGGGATCCAATCCCGCTTTCGCCTTCAGCTCCCGCCAGGCCATCTGAAACCCCCCAAGGGAGGTTTCGTCCACCGCCATGAAACGCTGACCTTCCAGGTCCTTCAATTGATCGATATCGGTCCGATCGCGGCGGGTGAAGATCACCCCACCGAAGACGTTGTTGGAAACATCCCCCACCAGGTTGTTGAGGGTGGCGATACGGGAGACCCGGTAGCGCACCTCCATATTGACGTAGATCCCGGGATTGACCAACAGGAAATCGACCTGGCCGAAACGAACCGATGGGTCCACCTCATCGAAGTTCAGCGGAGCGATTTCGAAACGGTGGCCGGGAACCGCGTGGCTCAGGTATTCTGCCGTGGGTGACCACATCCGGAGAGTGGCCTCGGTGCCCCGGTGGCTCAACAC
>JAUXBK010000059.1 GCA_030619405.1 Sedimenticola sp.
CAATCAAGCCTTCGGCTAAAACAGGATCCATGAAGCGGATCTGCGGGAGCACCAAGGACTATATTCACGAGATCAGAATGTCTGACCTTGCTCATAGGCCACGTTCCTCCTGGGTCGAGAGTAGCAACTTTCCCGATAAGGGTCATACTAGGGAAAGCTTTATTCAGATCATAAATGAATTGAGCCGCAGTAAAACCGACCGGGAACGGCAGTATTGAAAGACCCCGTCTCACGAGCCCGGATGCCCCTGTCGACCAACCCAAGACTGAGTGTAATCATTCCCGCCATCGATGAGGCGGACTCCCTGCCACCGCTGCTGGAACAGCTGCTCCGGCAGGACGGCGTCGCGCTGGAGATCATCGTCGCCGACGGGGGATCGAAAGACGAGACCCGGGCGCTGGGAGCGCGTATGGGCGCCCGGGTGGTGGTGAGCGGTCCCGGCCGTGGCCTGCAGATGAATCGGGCGGCCGCCACCAGCCGGGGGGAGTTTCTCCTGTTTCTGCATGCCGACTCCCGACTCAACGACGACGAGCAACTGGCAGATGCCCTCGCCGCCCTGGAGCAGCGTATCGGGCAACGGGGTCACCACCGTGTGGCAGGCCATTTCCGCCTGCGGTTTCGGCACAGCAAAGGGGAACGGCATCGCTCTTTCCGCTATTACGAAGAGAAGAGCGCCCTCAACCGCCAGGAGTGCACCAATGGCGATCAGGGTTTTTTGATGCGACGGGATTTTTTCGAGACGCTGGGAGGCTTCGATCAATCCCTCTGGTTTCTCGAAGACCAGCGACTCGCGGAGACCATCAGGCGCCAGGGTGAATGGATCACCCTGCCCGGCGAACTGGGCACCTCGACCCGGCGTTTCGAGCGGGAAGGGCTGCTGCGGCGCATGATCCTGTCTGCCCTGATCATGAACTTCCACTACATCGGATTGACCGATTTCTTCCATCGGGCCGGCAGCGTCTACCGCAACCAGAGAGAGACCGGGCGGTTGCTCATGTCGCCAATATTCCAGCTGATCGAGAATCTCAACCGGGAGGCGGGGCCGGCGATGGCGCGGCAGCGCTGGTTGTCCACCGGCCGATATGTCCGTGGCAACGCCTGGCAGCCCTTCTTCTGGCTGGACGTGGCCCTGCAGCCCCTCCTGGGGCGGCGGCGTCTCTTTCTCTGGTTGCACGATCACCTGATCGGGCCGGTGATCGGGCTGAGGCCCTTCGACTATCTCCTGGCCGGCCTGACTTGGGTCTGGTTCCAGAGTACCTGGTGGATGTATCGCCGGGCTGAGTCAGGGCCGGGCGGAGGTCAGGCCTGACTCCCGCCCCGCCCTGCAGCGTCAGAGACTGTCCAGCAGCCCATTGAAGGTGGCACTGGGACGCATGGCCTGGCTCAACTTTTCCGGGTCCGGATGATAGTAGCCACCCAGGTCGACAGGATGCCCCTGGGCTGCATCCAGCTCCCCGATGATCTTCTCCTCGCTGTCGGCCAGCACCTGCGCCAGTGTGGTGAAGCGTTCCCGAAGACCCTTGTCTTCAGTCTGCCCGGCCACTGCTTCGACCCAGTACAAGGCGAGATAGAAATGGCTTCCCCTGTTATCCAACTCGTTCACCACGCGGGAAGGCGATTTGTTGTTTTCCAGTAACTTGCCCGTTGCCTGATCGAGCGTCCTGGCCAGAATATCCGCTTTTTTGTTATTCGAGACGATGCTCAGCTGTTCCAGCGATGCCGCCAGCGCCAGGAATTCACCGAGGGAATCCCATCTCAGGTGCCCTTCCTCAAGGAATTGCTGGACATGCTTGGGCGCAGACCCCCCTGCCCCTGTCTCAAACAGTCCGCCACCTTTCATCAAAGGGACGATTGACAGCATTTTTGCACTGGTGCCCACTTCAAGAATGGGAAACAGGTCGGTGTTGTAGTCACGCAGGACGTTGCCGGTCACCGAAATGGTGTCTTTGCCCTCCCGCATCCGTTCCAGCGAGAAGCGCGTTGCTGCCTGCGGGGACATGATGTGAAGCTCCAGTCCCGCCGTGTCATGGTCCACCAGGTAGCGCTCGACCTTTTCGATGAGCCGGGCATCGTGCGCCCGCTCCTGGTCCAGCCAGAAGACGGCAGGCGTACCGGTCGCCCTTGCCCGGGTGATGGCCAGTCTGACCCAATCCTGTATGGGCAGGTCCTTTACCTGGCAACTGCGCCAGATATCCCCCGCTTCCACTGTCTGCTCCAGCAGTGTCCGGCCGGAGATATCGGCGATACGTATGGTTCCCTCTCCCGGGGCCTGGAAAGTCTTGTCATGAGACCCATACTCTTCCGCTTTTTGCGCCATCAGGCCGACGTTGGGTACGCTGCCCATGGTGGTGGGATCGAAGGCACCGTGCTCCTTACAGAAATCAATGACCTCCTGATAGACCCCCGCATAACTGCCGTCAGGTATCACGAACTTGGTATCGTGCAGCTTGCCATCAGGGCCCCACATCCGCCCCGAGGAACGGATGGCGGCAGGCATGGAGGCGTCGATGATCACATCGCTGGGCACATGCAGATTGGTGATGCCCTTGTCGGAGTTCACCATCGCAAGTTGAGGCCGCTTCTCATAACAGGCCTGGATGCCCGCCTTGATCTCAGCCCGCTGCTCTTCCGGCAGGCCCTCCATTTTCGCGTAGAGATCGCCCAGGCCGTTGTTGGGATCGACACCCAGTCGTTCGAACAGGGCGGCATGTTTTTCAAACACATCCTTGAAGAAGACGGAGACCGCATGGCCGAAAATGACAGGATCGGAGACCTTCATCATGGTGGCCTTC
This sequence comes from Sedimenticola sp., assembly GCA_030619405.1. GTDB lineage: Bacteria > Pseudomonadota > Gammaproteobacteria > Chromatiales > Chromatiaceae > JAUXBK01. The sequence goes on from JAUXBK010000059.1 coordinate 2,793, forward strand.
AGGTGCAGGGAAAAGAGTATCTCTTGCTCTTTCGCATCTTCTATCTGCTGCCCGATAAAATCGCGTAGTGCGCGGCGGCTCATGTAAGTCGCATCGACCACTTCCCCGGCCAGAAGGGGATAGCTCTCTTTGAGGACCGTGACCTTTCCTTCCGGGTCGATAAACTCGACCCGGACATCCGTCGTCTCATCGACCGTGACCGATTTCTCGTTGGAGCGGAAATCGCCGCTCGTCATATGAGCGACATGGGATTTTGAGTCCGCGCGCCATTCCCCCATAGGATGCGGGTGTTTCCTGGCGTAATTCTTTACCGCGGCAGGTACCCTGCGGTCAGAGTTCCCTTCTCTCAATACCGGATTCACGGCGCTTCCCAGCACCTTGGCGTATCTGACCTTGATCTCACGCTCCTGGTCGTTTTGGGGGTCTTCAGGATAGTCCGGCAGCGCGTAACCCTGCGACTGTAACTCCTTGATCGCCGCCTTCAGCTGCGGGATGGAAGCACTGATGTTTGGCAGCTTGATGATATTGGCCTTCGGGTCCTGAGTCAGCGCGCCCAGTATGGCCAGATCATCGGACTGCCTTTGACTCTCCGTCAGATTCTCCGGGAAACTGGCGATGATCCTGCCGGCGAGAGAGATATCCCGGGTTTCGATGTCGATGCCGGCCCCCCCGGTCAATACCTTGATGATCGGGAGAAAAGAGCAAGTCGCCAATGCGGGTGCCTCGTCAGTTATCGTATAGATGATCTTCGATGTCTGGTCTGTCATGTCTCTTTCTCAAAGCTTGCCTGAAGTTAACCCGCCTGGAATGGATGTACGCGCCCCGCAGGAGGGGAGGCGGTCATCCAACGTAACTGCACTTGCTGGCCGGTGTCCGGGTGTCCATGTTGCGGCCCCGGTTGGTGTGGTCGTCGATCTCTGCCGCAGAGCCGATCATGCGCCCGAACAGGAAGGTGGTAAAGGCCGCAGACTCCATCACCCGTTCGCTGATCTCCCCCGCCATGTAGGGTTTCCACAGCATCTTGAGCAGGATCACCGCGATAACCGCATCCACGTTCACACAGTAGACGTTGCGGCTCACCCCGGCCCGATACAGGGCCTGAACCAATTCATGATAGAAGTCCAGAAACACGTTGTAACTGCCCCGTTTGCTGAACAGTTCGTTGACGAACACCTCGCGGGGATCATAGTTGACCGGCTCCCCCTTGAACACCGGGTGATTGATGCAGGGGATCTTGGCATAGGAGATATTACCCTCTGCCTTGGCCCGCTTCTTGTAAGCCAGGTACTCGCCGGCGTAGTCGGTGGCCATCTGCTTCAGGTCCAGGCCGTGCTCGCGGGAGCCGGGGTTGTTCAGGCCCGAGCCATGGAAACGCTCCAACAGGAAGGAGATGGCCTCGAAGCCGTTGCCGCCGTGGGCGAAGCCGGTGTGGGTGAGAAAACCGAGGTAGCCCTTGTTCACCTGTACCCGCTCCGGGACCTCCGGCCCGTCCGCACTGACCGCCCCCTTGACGCCCTGGGCAGAGATAGTGCCCGGGCCGTTGGAGATGATCAGCCCCAGCAGCACCGAGAAAGCGCTCAGTGCCTCCTTGTCCGGACGCCCCCCCAGCAGTGCCAGATGGGCGGTTTCGGTAAAGCTCCACTGCTCCATCAGCTGCTGTTCCGACACCCCGCAGAAATCGCCAGCGGACTGTCGCTCGCTCTCCGCCGCCGACCCCACCAGGGCGCTGAATATGCGGAAGTGCCAGGGGAGATTCCTGAGGGTGAAAGCAGATATGCGCTTGCGCATCAGGGCCGGCCAGCCGAGGTGACTGGTGATGGCAGCCAGTACCACCTGACCGCGCAGCGCCCGCCCCTCCTGCCGGGCCAGCGCCTTGATAAACTCGATGAAAACGGACCTGGCCCCCCGGGCATCGATGGCATCGAGCATGCGGCTGCCGCGGGTACAGGCCAACTCGGAGAGCAACACCCCGGCGGCATCTCCGCTGCCGGCTGCCTCCAGCTGTGCCGTGAAATCGAATGCGGTATCGGAAGGGTCCTTCAGCCCGCTCTTCTTAAACAGCTCCATCAGGACCACCACCGCCCGACGGGACGCCTCTACCTCATTGGGCCCTATTATCGCTATCGCTGCGGAAAGGGCGGTGTTGGGGCTGCTACCCGCCTGCCGCGCCGCCTCCACAGCGGCCAGTCCGATGTTGCCGCTCTGATTGACGAAGGCGTTCAGCGCCACGTTGGCCAGGGGTGCACCGTTCAGATCGGGGTACTCCCGGATCAGGCTCTGAACCAGATTCTCCTCGAAGGTGTGGGTGGAGGCATCCAGCACGCTGGTGCCGTGAATGCGGGTCACCTGGCTCTTCGGGTCCATCAGAGAGGCGCCGGAGGCATCCTTCATCACCTGCCGGGGAAACACCACTCCCACCTGCTCACCGAGCCCGGCGATCTGTTCGTGGTAGGGCGCCACCGCCTCCACCAGCGGCAGGTGAAGCTCGTCCGGCAGCTTCAGCCCCTGAGGATTGCTGAACCAGCATTTGAGGGAGAGATCCCCCCGGGGCTCGAAATCGGGCCGCAGCCCACGTTTTGCCATCACTGCGGTCATGGCGATGGGTATGTGGGAGATGTTGGTTACCACCGCCCCCTTGTCGGAACAGACCGGGTTCTCCGGGGTGAATACCTCATCCACCCCGAACTTCTGCATGAACCACTCCTCTTTGGCGGCGGCATTGTCGCCGCTGCCGGCGATTGCGCCCGCATGGCCGCAGGCCCGGGTCAGCTTCGACTTCCAGCGGCCGACCACACAGGCGACCACCGGTTTGTCGAACTGCAGGTCATGTTCATAGTAGCCACCCGGCTCGATATACATCACTGCTGCACGAGAGCGGTCATCGTGGTGGAAGGCGTGGGCCCATTCCGGCGCAGAGTAGTGGATGTAGACATCCTTGCCGGAGGAGAGGGAGACGGTGGTGCCCCAGCCAGCGGTGAGCAGATAGACGGCGATGGTGGTGGTGAAGTTGCCGGAGTTGGAAAAGATGGCAACCGAACCCGGCACCAGCGACTCTTCCGGACTGCTGCCGCCCAGGGCACCACCGATCCGTACCCGGTTGTGGGCATCGGCGATGCCCAGGCAGTTGGCCCCGAAGATATCGATACCACGCATCTGCCCGATGGCGCGAATCACCCGGGCGTCACGCACCGGTACCTTCTCGGTCAGGATCACGATCTTCTTCAGATCCGGATTGACGCGCACCACCTCCAGCACCCCGTCCCGCACCCCGGCCGGCGGCAGATAGACCACCGCCACATCGAACCGGTGCCCGGCCTCTATCGCCTCCGCCACGTTATCATAGACGGGTATCTCTCCCGTCGCTGTCTTCATACTGGTACCCGAACGCCCCGGGGCGGTACCACAGACGACGTTGCCGCCGGAAAAGGTGTGACTGACCGGGGTAACGCTGCGGCTCTCACCACCGGTGATGTTGAGCACACAGACCCGGTCCTCCGTGGTAGCGAGCTCCGCCAGCGAATCGATGCCAACATAATAATGGGGAAATGCAGCTACACCTTGCGGATGCATAATGGGGTCCTTTATCTATTGTCTGTATCGCTTGTCATCCCGGATCAAGCCAACCCGAGCCTTTGCACCAACTGCTCCCGCCCGCCACCGGCCATCCAGCGATCCGCCGCCTGGGCGAAGTTCACCACCTCGCTCATGGCCGAATCGTGGCCAAACATCTGGTAGGGCAGCCCCAGGGCATCCAGGGTGTCACGCAGATAGCCCATGCCACGGATCAGATTCGGACCACCGCGCCCTACCACCACATAGAGAGGCTGGGACCCATAGGTGTTGAAGTGATCGCGCAGGGCGTCCGCCATGGCGCGAAAGGTCTCGTAGATATCCGTGTTGTTGGCCTTGCCGCCAATGATAAACAGTACATTGGACTGCTCCAGCCAGTACTTGTAGACGATGCGGCTGATGTCGTGCATCTTGGCATAGGGCGGATTGCCACCAAAGTCGGAAGAGATGGTGGCGGCATCACCCAGCAGTTCGGTGACCAGGGCGTTGGCACCGCCACCGAAGGTCATGGCGGTAATCGTCCCCTGCTCGTTGATCACGTAGACATCGGACTGTCCCTGATAGGTGCGCAGCTGGTTCACCTCCTGCTCGAAATCCGAGTAGCTGGAGGCATCCAGGTCCGCCGGCAGATCGAGGCGCTTCCAGTTGGGGTCATCCTCGTCCAGAGCGCACTTGAAATCACAGGCGACCGGCAGCAGCCGTCCGTTGCTGCCCGGCGACAGGCGGATCGGGTTCAGTTCCAGGGTGGTCATACCGTATTGGTGGTAGAGGTCCCACAGCTTGGGCAGGTACTGGACCAGCGGGCTGATCAGTTCCCGGGGCGCCTTCAGCCGCTTGAGGGCGTTGGAGATCACGAAACCCTTGAGCCCGGTGAGCGGGTCGAACGGGATCCGGGCGATCTTCTCCGCCGGCAGCTCCTCGACATCCATTCCGCCATGGTGGGTGATGGTGATAATGGGCGCCCGGTACTCGGTGCTGTCCGTAATCGAGAAATAGACCTCATGTTCCGCCGGCACCGCCCCCTCGAAGGTGACACCCTCTGCCTTGGAGAAGGTGTTGTTGTGGAAGTGCTCGGCAAAATAGAGCCGCGCCTTCTCCTTCATGGCGGTGCCCACGTCTCCGGCCCGACCCAACAGCCCCGCCTTGCCCTTCTTGCCCACGCCACCCTTGAACATGGGCTTGATGAACACCTCTCCGTGGCGCTCGATCAAACCCTTGATCTGGTCGGCGCTGGCCTCAGGGCCCAGCACCTCGGCAGTAGGAAACTCCACCACTCGGAGGAGCTTTGCTCCCCAGTACATACCTGTTATCTGCATCGTTTCAAGTTCCCGTTTTCGCGACTGTCAATTTTACCGCTTCGATCGTGGTATCGAGCAGTGCGCGCTCTTCCGGGGTGAGTTCGAACTCCACCACCCGCTCCACACCACCCGCCCCGATGACACAGGGGACCCCAATGAAATAACCATCGACACCATACTCCCCCTGGCACCGGGCAGCCGCCGGGATAATCCGCTTCTGGTCCTTCAGATAGGCCTCCGCCATCTCCATCACCGCTGCTGCCGGGCTGTAGAATGCGCTGCCATTGCCCAGCAGCTCCACGATCTCGGTCCCCGCCCTCTGAGTCCGCTTGACAATGGCATCGATCTGGGAGCGGGTCAACAGGGCGTCGATCGGCACCCCGCCGATGGTGGCCGTCCGGGTGAGGGGGATCATGGAGGGGCCATGACCACCGATGACGAGCCCGGAGACGTCCTGTACAGAAAGTCCGGTCTCCATCGCGATAAAGCTGCGGAAGCGGCCACTGTCCAGGGCGCCGGCCATGCCGACCAGCTGCCTGCCGGGAAATCCCGACGTCTGGTGAAAGGCGTAGATCATGGCGTCCAGCGGGTTGGTGGTGAGGATGACGAAGGCATCCGGCGCGTGGCGACTCACCTGTCGGGCCACCTCACGGGTGATCCCGAGATTGATTTCCAGCAAGTCTTCCCGGCTCATCCCCGGGCGCCGTGGCACCCCGGCGGTGACGATCACCAGGTCTGCCCCGGCGATGGCGGCGAAATCGCCGCTGGCCGAGATCTCCACGTCGTAGCCGTCGTGGGGACGTAGCGCCATCAGATCCAGCACCTTCCCCCTGACCCGCTGCTCCAGACTGGGCAGATCGACCAGCACCAGGTCACCCAGCTCCTTCTGGGTAGCGATGAGGGCCAGGATGCCCCCGATCTGACCCGCTCCGATCAGGGCTATTTTTTTTCTGGTTGTCATTCCTCTTCCCCCCTGTGGGATCGGGCCCCCGGACCGATCGACCTGGATGACCTGTAATCGGGTCATTTCCGTACATATGATACGGATTTATCAGGATGAGTCCATCCTCAATGCCTGGGCTTGGAGACCACTTCCACCTAGGAGCCTGTCCGAGATCCTGCAAGTGATCGTGCTTACAGAGGGCAAGATATTGATTCGTAGAGCGAATTTGCGACCGAGCGGAATCCTTGCTGTGATTTCCAAGGGAGCAAATATCGCTATACGGATCAAGAGCTTGTGCTATGTGAGTGTGAGCGCTTGCAAGATCCAGGTTCCAGCTTGGGCGGGTTGCTATCGGTGGGCTGGGCCAGCTCCGGGGCCTTGTCGGCCTGCCCGGCAGGGCCGAGGGTGGCCGGCAGTTCCGGTGGCGGCGCGCCACTGGAGAGTTCGAGACCGGCCCGAAAGCAGGAGATCGCCTGCTGCTGCTCCCCGATCTGCTCCAGCAGTATTCCCAGATCCTGATAGGCCTCTGCCGACGGTTCGGCCCCAATGCTCGCCTCCAGATAACTGCGTGCCTTGCCCCACAGCCGATTTCGCATGCACAGCCGGCCGAGGGCGAGCAGCAGCACCGGATCGTGGGGATGCTCCTGCAGCCAGGTTTCGGCGCGGGAGAGCTGGCGGGCGCCATCGCTGCCATTCACTCGGCCATAGAGCGCCACCAGCGCCGGGCTCCAGTGGTGGTTGACGGCTTCCAGCAACAGCGCCTCCACCGGCTCCTCCGCACCTCGCTCCTTCAGATAGTTGGCATAGAGCAGCACCAACCCCTCATTGTTGCGGGCGGCAACCGGCAGCGCCCTCCAGGCAGCCGTCAGCTGACGCTGCCCGCCACTGAGGGCGGCCTGGCCCAGCAGGCTGCGAAACAGCTCCTGTTCGAGCCGCAGCGCCTCTCCCGGGACGATCACCTTGCGCCGCTTCAACTCCGGCAGCAGCTGTCCCAGCGCCTCCCACCTGCCCATCCGCTGGTAGATCTCCTTCAGCATCCTCAATACCTGTGGGTGCCGGGGCGCGATCTCCCGCAACTGCCCCAGGGTGTTCAGCGCCTGCTCCAGCTGCTCGTGGTCCAGCTGCAGTTCCGCCCGGGTGAGCCCCACTGCCATCTCTGCCGCAGGCACCCGCTCCTGAGCCAGCTGCAGATAGTGATCGCGTCGTTCATCGGCGCCCTGCTGCTGAGCGGAGCGCGCCGCTGCCAGGTAGTTGAGCAGTGGGGTCTCCGATGACCCGACATATCGGAGCAGGTCCTTCTCGGCTCGTTTCCACTGCCCCTCCGAGAGCTCCAGCAATCCCCGTGTCAGGGCTTTCTGCGCCTGTCTGGCGTCCCGCCGCACCTGCCAATGATGCAGCCGGCCCGGCACGCCCCAGACACGGGCCACCAACCTGACCAGCAGATACAGCAGCACGAACACCCCGATATTGAGCAGCAGAAAAAAGGCCAGGCTCGTCTCCACTGTCCATTCGCCGAAACTCATCCGCACGTAGCCGTTATCCTGCTTTACCAACAGCGCCAGAAACACCGAAGCGGCCACCATCAGCAGACCGGTGATCAGGCCTTTCATTGTGCCTCTCCCTCCTCACCTTCACTCTTCAGGCGCTTGCGCAAAGCGATCAGGGAACCGGTTATGTCGGGCATCTCCGGCTCCAGCTGCACCTGCTGCAGTTTGTCCAACGCCTCCAGCGTCGACCCGGTACCGGCCTGTTCCGGGTCGAAGAACTCCTGCAGCCAGCGGGAGGCCGTCTGCAGATGCAGCCGGTAGAGTGCCTGATCCCGCAACAAAAGCGCAAACCGTGCCGACTGCAGCTGCAGACGCAGGTTCTGGCGGACGAAAAAGTGCTGTTCCGGTGGCAGGGTGGCAGCCATCGGCGTACCCCGACGCCGAATTACCATCACCGATTTGAAACCCCTCCAAGCGTCGTGCAGCAGGGTGTCCAGATTGCGTGTGCCGGCATCGACGCTCTCACTCTGAGTCGGCGGCACCTCTGGCTGGGTCATGGCTCCAGGCATCTCCAGCGAATCCACCTGCTGCGCCAAACTGGTCAGCCGGGCGGACAAGCCTGCCAGATCCGGCACCTGCACCCCTTTCAGTCGGCTGATCTCTGTGGTCAGCAGCTCCCGCACTCCGATCCAGCCGGGATCACCACTGTCGCGCAGTCGAGCATCCGCCGCCTGCAGCGCCAGAATTGCCGCCGGTACATCGCCTGCCAATTGCAGCCGGGTGCTGGCCACCTGCATCAGGTAATCCGCCTCCGCCGCTATCCATCGGTCACTGTCGTTACCGACCCGGCGACTCATGGCCTCCAGGGCGTCCCGCATCTCCAGATTCTGCCGCTGCACGCGCTCACGTGCCCGCTGCAGTTGCAACCGCTCCTTTTCCAGCTGCACATTGCGCTCGGCAAAGCGCTTTCGTTCGCGATCCAGCTGCTGCGCCTGGCTATCGAATGCCTGACGTACCGACTCCAGGCCAGATTTAATTTCGCCTCGTTGTCGGGTGCTCTGATCGACGCTCTGACCCACCCGGGTCAGCTCTCCCTCTATTCGCTGCCACTGCTGATACCCCACGGCGAGCCCGCCGGCCACCAACAGCAGCGCCAGCAGGGAGAAGAACAGGGCACCTCGCCCGCCCCTTCTACCCTGCCCGGGACTGGCCGCAATCTCCCGGACCTCCGCCTCCTCGACCCGCTCAGCCTCGATGTCGATCTCCGGTCTGGTCTCTTCCAGCTCTGAGTCCTCTGTAACTCTTTCTACTCTGTCACTCATCCTATTTTCCGATTTTCGCCACCGAAGCCCTCATCACGCTTGTAACTTCTCAATAACCCGGGGCAAACGGGTAGGGTGGATCAAGGAGCGCAGCGACGGATCCACCAACGCTCCGTAGCCTGGTGTATCCGCTCCGCTTGATACACCCTACATTTTGGATTCTTGCCTGAACTTATTGAGAAATTACTCGCGCGTCCAGTAACCCGTTTTTTTAAAACCGATAAAATATCACCGCAAGATTTGAAAACGGCTAGGATGCGGTGAGCTTGTGAACTGCATCCTACGCCCGGTATTTTCTCCCTGTCCCTTATAGAACAGGATAATCCGGACGGTCGCAAGCTAGGAGGCTGTCCGAGAATGGTGGCCGACCGGTTTGTTGCTCCTGCAAAACCGGCACTTCTGACCTCCATGGATGGAGGAAATGCAATAGGATTGTAGGAACAATCCTTGCCGCCATCCATGGCGGTCGTAGCGAGCGGACGTG
>JAUXBK010000022.1 GCA_030619405.1 Sedimenticola sp.
CCTCCTGGCAGCCGGATGAGGTCTGGCGACGGTTCATGGACTATACCGGAGAACAGCAGCGGTCCTGATGGTTGGCAGCTGTTCTCCCGGATTCTGTATCAGGCCTGAACCAGGCTGCCCAGTCTGTCTATGATCTCCTGGGGCTCCATTCGACGGGTGTAGTCGGGATCCACGAAATCGTGCACGATGGTTCCGTCGCGGGTGATGATGTAAGTTGCGGGCATAGGTAGCTCGAAGCTGTCGTCGCCGTTGTATCCCGGTATATCGAGGCTGAATTTCTCATAGATGGGCCGCAGTGATTCCGGCAGGGTAAACACCAGGCCGAACAGTTCAGCCACCCGGTTGCCCTGGTCATAGAGGATGTCGAAACTCAGGCCGTGGCGTTCCCGGGTGCTGAGGGATTTGTCCGGCATCTCTGGTGATATGGCCACCAGACGGGCGCTCATGCCCTCTATCTCTTCTACTCTCTGCTGCAAGGCGTTGAGCTCCAGGTTGCAGTAAGGGCACCATCCTCCCCGGTAAAAGCTCAGGACCACGCTCGATTCATCGAGCATCCCCGTCAGACGCCTCGATTCGCCGGTGTGATTGGGCAGATCGAAGTCGGGTGCCCGGTCGCCGCTGCGGAGGCTGTTGTCGGCAATGCCGCTCTGTTCCAGGGTGTGTGTTGCCTGGTCCATGGTATCCAGGATGTCCTGGGGGACGTTTGCGGCCTTTTGAGCGTTGTATTCGGCAATTTTTGCTGACAGGGTGTTCATGGTATCTCCAATAGTGAATAATCGTTCAAATACAGCCTAGTGGTAATTGAACGAAAATTCAACAATAATTGGGATGAGGGGAAGCAGACTCTGTTAAAGGCAAAGGAGGTGGAAGATGGCCAGGCCGGTGGAATTTGAAAGGACGAAGGTCCTCGACAGGGCATCTCGCCTGTTCTGGGACAAAGGGTACTGCGCCACCAGCGTTTCGGATCTGGTCACGGCCACCGGTCTGCGGCCCGGCAGCATCTATGGGGCATTCGAATCCAAGGAAGGACTGTTCATCGCTGCGCTGGATTACTATGGTGACCAGAGTCTGGAGAAGGTGCGGAAGCTCTTGCAGGAAACAAAAGATCCCCTCGAGGGCATCCGGCAGTTTCTGCATCAACTGGCGGAAGAGGGCGGCCGGCTGGAGAGCCGAAGGGGGTGCTTTCTTGTCAATACAGCGTTGGAGGTGGCCCCCCACAACCGCCGGGTCAGGCAGCGTGTGACCCGCCACCTGAAGGCCATCGAAGAGGCCTTCGTACAATCATTCCAGGCGGCTCTGGAGGCGGGTTGGCTGAAACCAGGCGCTGATCCCGAACTGCTGGCCCGGTATCTGATGGTGACCATCTGGGGCATCCGGGTGATGCAGCGGCTGGGTACCGGCCGTGACCATTTGGAGCAGGTGGTGAATGAGCATCTGCGGCTGTTCGATCAGGCTTGGCTGGCGTGATGTCTCGCTTCCAACAGATTACGGGTGCTGTTCGGTGCTGGCTGCTGATCGGTTGCCTGCTTACCGTATTGAGGGCGTATGGGGGGTTGCCGCCGGCGGCTGCCGTCACCAGCGCCCATCCGCTGGCTACCGAGGCCGGTGAGCAGATTCTGCGCGCCGGCGGCAACGCCTTCGATGCGGCGGTGGCGATCACCGCGGCCATTGGCGTGGTGGAGCCCTATGGATCGGGGCTGGGGGGCGGCGGGTTCTGGCTGCTGCACCGGGCATCGGACGGCCGGCAGGTGATGCTCGATGGCCGGGAGCGGGCGCCGGCTGCCGCCAGCCGGGACATGTATCTCGATGAGAATGGCGACATCGTTCCCGGGGCTTCCATCGATGGGCCGCTGGCCGCCGGTATCCCCGGGGTGCCGGCAGCCATGGCGCACCTGGCCAGGCGCTACGGACGGCTGCCGCTGAAGCAGAGCCTGGCGCCGGCCATTCAACTGGCCCGGGAGGGCTTTCCGGTGGACCGGGAGTACCGGCGCTATGCGGGGTATCGGCTCGAAACCCTGCGCCGCTTTCCGGCCACCGCCAGCCAGTTCCTGCGGGACGGCGCAATACCGTCGCTGGGTTACCGGCTGCGCCAGCCGGCGCTGGCGAATACCCTGGAATCCATCGGCAGGGACGGGGCCGAAAGCTTCTACCGGGGGGAGATGGCCGGGCGGCTGGTACAGGCGGTGCGGGCGGCCGGTGGCATCTGGTCACTGGGTGACCTGAGCAGCTACCGGGTGGTGGAGCGGGCCCCGGTCCGCAGCCGCTACCATGGCATAAGTATCGTGTCGGCCGCCCTTCCCTCTTCCGGCGGCATCCTGCTGGCGGAGATGTTCAATATGCTGGGTCAGTCGCCGCTGGACCGGCTGGATGCGGCGGGGCGGGCCCATCTGCTCATCGAGGTGATGCGCCGCGCCTATCGCGACCGGGCCGAGTATCTGGGCGATAGCGACCAGGTTGCGGTGCCGGTGGAGCGGCTGACCGGCCTGGAGCATGCCAGCCACCTGATGCAGGAGATCGATATGGAGGGGGCCACCCCCAGCAGTGCGCTGCGGCCCGCCGGTGGCGCAGGTGGGGCGGGCACCGACACCACCCACTTCTCAGTGCTCGACAGGGAGGGCAACCGGGTCGCCGCTACCCTGAGCATCAACTATCTGTTTGGCTCCGGGTTCGTGGCCGGGGATACCGGCGTCCTGCTCAACGATGAGATGGACGACTTTTCAGTCAAGCCGGGGGTGCCCAATGCCTACGGCCTGGTGGGCGCCGAGGCCAATGCCGTCGCACCGGCCAAGCGCCCCCTGTCGAGCATGTCGCCCACTTTCCTGGAGGATGAGCGGGGGGTGGCGATCCTGGGCACGCCAGGAGGCAGCCGCATCATCAGCATGGTGCTGCTGGCGGCCCTCGAGTACGCGGACGGCGGCGATGCGGTGCGGATGGCGCAGCGGCCGCGCTTTCACCATCAGTATCTGCCGGACCAAGTGGTGCACGAGCAGGCGGCATTCAGTGAAGAGGTGATGGCTGAGCTGGGGCGCCGCGGCCACCAGTTGAAGTTGAAACCCAACGGCTATGGCAATATGCAGGTCATCGTCTGGGACCGGCAGAAAAATGAAGTGACTGCCGCCAGCGACCGGCGCGGCATCGGCCGAGCGCGGGTCTGGCCACAGCAACGGCAGCAACGCTGATGTGGTCCCGAATCCGTGAGCTTGCAGCGTGTAGGGCCGAATTCAGTCGGCCAAGTGCGAATAAATTCGCACCTACATACTGGGGGGAATGAACAGTTACCTCCTACTTTGGGTGCCAATGTTGATTAGCAGCCCGATATCCGTCCCAGTAGCCTTCAGCTCATTGAGCAATTGTGCCTCGTTTTTGGGTCTATAATCTTTACCCGTGTGTAATCCGCGTTAATCCGCGGCTAAATGTCTTTTTATCCCGTGAACGGATACCCCATTTTTATCATTCTGAATTCTACATTCTGTATCCTATCCTTCCTGAATTCTCTATATCTGAATTCCGTAAGCCATGCGACTTATCGACACCCATTGCCACTTCGATGACAGCGCGTTCGACCGGGACCGGGATGCGGTCTGGCGGCGGGCCCGGGATGTGGGAGTGGCGGCAATAGTGATCCCATCCATAAAATCCGACTGGTGGCCCCGTGTCAAACAGGTCTGCAGTACTTACCCGGGACTCTCTCCGGCCTACGGTCTGCATCCCATGTTCATGCCCGATCACAACGACCGGGATATCGAACGGCTGGCCGGTTGGATCGGACGAGAGCACCCGGTGGCCATCGGTGAGTGCGGTCTCGACTTCTTCATCCCGGATCCGGATCGGGAGGGCCAGCAGCGCTGCTTCGAGGCCCAACTGCAACTGGCACAGCAGTTCGATCTGCCGGTGATCATTCATGCCCGCCGCGCGGTCGAGGCGGTGATCGACACCCTGCGCCGCTATCCCTCGCTGCGCGGCGTCCTGCACAGCTTCTCCGGCAGTGAGCAGCAGGCCAGGCGATTGATCGACATGGGCTTTCTTATGAGTTTCGGCGGACCCCTGACCTACCCTCGTGCCAGTCGGTTGCAGCGTCTGGTCGCCGCCCTGCCCCTGGATGCCATCATGCTGGAGACCGACTCCCCGGACCAGCCGGATCTGGACCAGCGGGGGCAGCGTAACGAACCCGCCAGACTGCCGGTGATACTGACCGCAATGACAGGACTGCGTAACGAAAGCATGGAAGAGATCGCCTGCGCCACCACCCGGAACGCCCGGTCGCTGTTCGGGATCGAACTGGAATGAACGAGTGCTGCTGTATGGATCCCCTCACTTACGCCTGCTCATGGTCTTGATCAGCTTCATGGTGGCATTGAAGAAGTCTTTCTCTTCCCCCAGGTCGCAGATGATCTGAATGCGCCGCATCACCCCCTTGATCTCCACCCCCTTGAGCACATCGGTGCCAGTGGCCAGGGAGAGCCCCGTTGCCATGCCGGCCAGCCACTCCCGATAGAAGAGATACTCGGAAATCGCCATCTCGTCACCCTGTTCCCACCCCTGGTAGGCAGCGAGATAGTCGTCGCAGGATTTCACCCCGTACCCAAGGATCATGGGCCTCTCCTCTCCCCCCACGCTCTGAACGGATACCAGTAACAACGCCAGCGCCAGAAAAAGTACCTGCCTCACCACACCTCCCAGGAAGGAAAATACATCTATAAATATAATCATGGCATAAATTAAATATTTTGATTGAATTAATCTGGCAAATTGACGTCTTCTATATTAGTATTTCATTAATTACTAACGAGAGGTATCTACCGTGATCATCGACAATCTGACCATCGCCGCCATTATCACCACTCTACTGGCCTCCCTGTTCGTGCTGGGAACAAGGGGTTCGCGTGAATCGAGCCCAGCCTCTTCAAAGAGGAGCAGGCGAAGACATCTTTGTTGATCCGGGCCGGGTCAGCAACGATCCGGAATATTCTCAACCGGATCAACCGGCTCCTTCCCTGCGCCCTCGGAACCGATGCAGCCATACGAAACCGGAGACCCCGGCAATCAGGGAGGTAAAAAAGGATGCCTGTCTTTGCTATGATATACGTTGTTGGTTCCGTTCCAAATCGTCTCAATAAATGGGCAGGATTAACAGGAATACTTAAACCTAGATCCTGCAAGTGCTTGCACTCTGTAAGCACGATCACTTGCAGGATCTAGGTTAAACCTGTAAATCCTGAGCAATCCTGTTAATCCTGTCATTTTTTTGGTGCTGGCAACGGGCTGTACTCGTTGCAGAGTGCCCAGTTTTCGTCTGAAAGTATGTTTTTTTATTAAAACCAATAAGTTATATATCCATGATCTAATCATGGTGTTGAGGTCTGAAAATGAGGCGCCTATTGTCCATTCTTATGGTTACGGGTCTGTTGGTCATCCTGGGCCTGCCGGTTACCGGCGCCGGGAAAGCCCCGAGCCAGATTCTTCGTATGGCAACTACCACCAGTACCGAGAATTCAGGGCTCCTGGAACAACTGCTCCCCGCCTTCGAGCATGCCACCGGCATTCAGGTGCAGGTAATCGCCGTGGGGACAGGGAAGGCGCTGAGGATGGGACGGGATGGGGATGTGGACGTGGTCCTGGTGCACTCCCCATTGGCAGAACAGGCGTTCGTCCAGGCCGGTTATGGCGTGAACCGCCGGGATGTCATGTACAACGATTTCGTGCTGGTGGGTCCGCCGGCGGACCCGGCGGAGATCAGACAGAGCAGCAGCGCTGTCGACGCCCTGCAGCATATCGCCAGACAACGGGCTATCTTCGTCTCCCGGGGTGACGATTCGGGCACCCACAAGAAAGAGCTGTCACTCTGGAAAGCGGGCGGCATCACGCCGTCGGGAGAGTGGTACCGGGAGGCAGGACAGGGTATGGGCAAGGTGCTGCAGATCACCGGCGAGCTGAACGGATACACGCTGACAGACCGGGGAACCTGGCTGGCCTTCCGCGGGATCACCTACCTCGAGATCCTGTTTCAGGGGGACCCGAAACTCTACAATCCCTATGGAATCATAGCCGTCAACCCGAAGCGCTACCCGGATATCAACATTGCTGGGGCTAAGGCCCTGATTGACTGGGTCACCTCTACGGAGGGGCAGAAACTGATCGGCGACCATACCGTTGCTGGAGAGCGCCTGTTCACCCCCTCGGCAGGGAATGATTGAATGGAGCACTGAACCATGTGAACGAGACAATCTGACCATCGGTGGGCTGGCGTCAGCAGCCGGGGTGAAGGTGGAGACCATACGTTATTAGCAGCTGATCGGCGCCCCCCCCAGTGCCTCATTTACCCGATCGAGGCGTGAACGGACCTCCCGGGCCAGTATACCGATGTCATCCCGGTCCACCAGGGTCAGGACCGCCTCCGGGTCCATGAAGGAGACGACAATGGCCCCATCCTCCTGTTCCCGCACCACCACATTACAGGGCAACAGGAGGCCAATGTCGGGTTCTGCATCGATGGCCTGGTTGGCCAGTGGCGGGTTGCATGCGCCCAGGATCTTGTAACGACGCTTCTCCACGCCCAGCTTCGCCTTCAGGACCGCCTGCACATCGATCTCGGTCAACACACCGAACCCCTCCGCTTTCAGGGCGTCTCTGACCTTTGATTCCACCTCATCGAAACTGCCACCCATCCGGGTCGAAAAACCATACATCAATGATATCTCCTCGATTAGTGTTGTTTTTTTCTTGCATGAGCACCATCCGTCTGACCCCCAGCATACTGATGAGTTCAGTTAGTCGGCATGCTGCCCCCCGGGGCAGTATAAACCGACACCAGCTGAGGCTCTTGCAAAACGCTTAAATCCCCTCTCCACTTGAGGGAGATGGTCAGGATAAGGGTGATTAAAATCAAAGTGTTATCTTTTTCGACCCCCTCTCCCGGGGGGAGAGGGAGTATCTTGCAAGGACCTCAGCTACCTCATTTTTTATGTGAATCATCTGGAAATCAAACACCGAATTTCTTATGCTCTCTCAATGAATCGCCCAAAACTAACAAAAAAAGAACTCGCGGCCCGCGCAGACAAGTTCGAAGAGCAGCTGGACCGCCTCAAGAACCGCCTGAACCGTTACTCCTACAAAAAGACCAAACAAGGCAACCGCCTGGAGCTGCTCCGGGAAAACACCCAGGCACTGGGCCAGCGGCTGGATCACCTGGACCGGCAACTCGCCCGTCTTGCCGTGGATGACGACAACCTGCCTGTTCAGTGGAAAAAGCTGCAGAAACAGGTGCGTAGCCTGAGGCAGGCAGTGGGAGAGTGGCAAACTCAGGGGCAGGTGGAAACCACCGACCTCACCGCGGGCCTGCAGGAGCTGCAGCAGAAGCAGCAGCGACTGAAAGCCGACCTGCGGTTGATGCACAAGGTGATAAAACGGGTCTCCGATGGCAGCGACGACCTCCACCGCGACAGCAAAGAGCTGAGTAAGCACGTACGCAACCTGGAAGAGAGCAGCAGTGAGCTCTCCCTTCACCAGACCGCTCACGATGACCGTATCCGTGATCTGGAGGAGACCTTTGCCGAGTCCAGCCGACAGCAAGAGAAACGGCAGCGGAAGGAAAAAGAACAGGCGGAGTCCGAGCACAAAGCGGCCGGAAAGGACATCAAATCGCTGCAGGCAGAACTGACGCTGTTGCGCAGGAAGCTTTCCGACGGCCGCGGGCAGCAGAAAGATCTCAAACGCAGAATCGAGCAGCTCTCCAACCGGATCGGAGAACTTGGCGGGCAGTTGACAGCACTCCACGGCGACTTGGAGCACCGGCTGCAGAGCGGCGAACAGCGGCCAGAAGGGATCGAACAGCGGCTGCCGGAGCTGGAGTCACGATTGGAGTCGCTGCAGGCGGCACGGGAACAGGATAGCGGTATTATCGATGCCTTGGAACTGAACCAGGAGAAATCGCTGCAGCTGGGCCAGGAGATGGCACAGGCTCAACAGGCCCTCTCCGAACACCTGAAGAGACTGGAACAGCACCTGGAGCAGATACAGACCGAGGACGAGCAGGCAGTAGCCGGAATTCAGACCCTGGAAACCCGGTTTCAGGAACTCATCGCAGAGGCCACTCGCGAACGCTCCCGTGTCGACGGGCTGGAACAGGGGCTGGAACAGGGGCTGAACCAGTCCAGAGCAGACATCTCCCAGCTGCAGGAAGAGCTGCAGCAGGCATCACTGCAGCAACAGCAGCTGGAGCAGCAGATATCCACCCAGGGCGCAGATGGCGAACGTCGGGAGCAACAGCTGGGTGCACTGACGGAGACCACCCGGACCCACTCCGAACGGCTCGATTCACTGGATACCGCGATAGAGGCCTCCGGCACCAGGGCAAAGGAGCAGGAACAGCGGACCGGCGAGTGGATTGCGCGGCTGGGAGCCACCCAGTCTGCCGCAGCCAAACGGCTGGACGCCATGGAAGCGGCAACCGGCGGTCACGATGACAGCATCTCCAGGCTGCACGCCGAACTCGAACAGACCAATGATACCAGCAGCAACCAGCAACAACGGATCGAGGCCGCCCACACCAGCGGGCTCAGACACAGTATGGCGATTGCCGCCCTGCTGATCATCGGGCTGTTGGGCGGCATCGCCCTCTACCAGTTCCTGACTCAGAGAATCTCGGGGATAAAACGGGACGTGGCGCTGAGCCTGACCCAGCAGGGCGGTCAATACGCCCTGCGCCAACAGACCGAGGCCCAATATCAGCATCTGGAATCCGCCCTGGCAGAGACACGTCAGCAACGCGAAAAGCTTTCTGCCGATACCACAGCGCCGGTCGGGGTGGCGGACAGTGCGCGCATGGATTCCTCACCGGCGGATATGGTGGTACGCCTTGAACAGCGTCTCGCGCACAACGAAGAGCGTATCGGTGATCTATCGGCGTTGATAGCCGACCGGGCTGCGGTCGCCCCGGCCCCAACCGCAGCGCGCCCGCTGCGGGATGCAGTGACAGGCATAGAGCGCGAGATAGCGGCACTCCAGGCCAGTGTAAAGGACCTGCAGTCATCGACTCAGCCTGATAGCGAACTGGAGCAACGTGCTGCATCACTGGAGCTCTCGCTCTCCCAGGTTCAGGAAGCGTTGGAGCATCGGCTGCAGCCGATGGAAAGAGAACAGGAACAACGACTGGAACAGCAGCAGCTGCTGAGTGACAGGATCGATACCCTGACCCGCTCCGTGGCAGCCTTGAAACAGGAATTCCGGCTCTCGAGCCTGCCTGGACAGGAACAGCGATGGGAACAGGCGGTCGAGATCGGGCAGTACAGTATCCAGCTGCTGGGCATGCACAACCCCAAGACATTGCTCGCGTTTGCCGAACGTTATCCACTGGATGGAGAGCGCGCCTACGCCCTGACCAGCCACAAAGAGCGGAAGTGGTACATCCTGCTGTATGGCATATTCAACAACATTCAGGATGCCAAAGCCGCACTCGACGCCCTGCCGGATTCCATCAAAGTGTATCACCCCTGGATTCGGGAGCTACCAGCTGGCCTCAGCTTCACCTCGATCCCCTGACCGGCCGGGAAAAATCATTCTCGCGCAAAGACGCAAACCAAAACCTTGAAAAACCAAAACATGAAAAGAATGTCTCGCGCAAAGGCGCAAAGGCGCAAAGGAAAACCAAAACACAAAAACAAGATAAAAAACTAATGATTGCTGCCTGTTTGTGTGCCCTACACCCTGGAACCTGTGCCATAGGACAGATTCACTGCTGGTTTTTGACTATTGCGGGTTTGTGGCTACTTCGATTCCCGGTTGGTCGTTCAGCTGCGTCCCATTGAAAGTACACCAGCAATAATTCAGCATTTTTTGGGTTTTGTTTTTAACGGTTTTCCTTTGCGCCTTTGCGCGAGAATGCTTTTCCGGTTTTTCCCGCTCTCATTCCGGCCGCGCCTGCAGCTGCTGCCGGATCATGGCCTCACTCTGCTCGCTGTCCCACTCCGCGGGACCAACCCGAACACCGAGGGTCCGCCCCTCCCGGTCGATCAGAAAGGTCGTCGGCAACCCCGGCACCCGCAATGCCGTCGAGACATCATCGGTCGGGTCGAGGTAGATTCCGAGAGATTGGATACCTGCGCTTTTATAGAACCGTGTTACGGAAACCAGACCGTTGAGATCCGTGGAGAGGGGCAGAACCATGAAATCCTTCCCCCCCAATCTGGCCTGCAGTCGATCCAGTGAAGGCATCTCCTGGCGGCAGGGCGGACACCAGGTCGCCCAGATGTTCAACAATAGCACCTTGCCGCGAAAATCCTCCAGCGAAAGGGACCTGTTGTCTGCATCGATGAACTTGAACTCAGGTAGAACCTGGGGCTTTTCAAGCAGTCCGATCGGTCCTGCTACACTCCCACTTCCCGTCTTGTTACTCTCCGGGATCGCCGGCAACCGGGAGGCCATCAGATAGATGACCACCACCAGCGACACCACCACCATCAAAGGTATCAGCGCCCGCTTCATAGCCTTATCTTCACGCTCGTTCCTGGCATTCAATCTCGAATTGCCCATTCATCCAGGGCGGCGCAGTGCAGGCAGGCCCCATTGGTGGATGCGGCGCGCATAAGTGTGGTGCAGGACAGGAGGCCTGTGGGCGCGCCTTATCCACCCTACGAAAATGCCCCGGGTTATTGAGAATTTATTATACCTAGATCCTGCATCATCGATCAGGAGGTTTTCAGGCGATAGGCAATACCATTGAACTCGTTGACCATCTCGAACTGATCGCAGTGATGAGAGAGTGATTCGGTAGAGCCCAGGAACAGATAGCCACCGGGATTCAGGATTCGGGCCATTCGTTGCAGAATATCCTGTTTCTGGACGCTGGAGAAGTAGATGAGGACATTACGGCAAAAGATGACATCGAAGCGGCCCAGCATCTCGTAACCCCGGGTCAGGTTCAGCTCTCGGAAGCTCACCAGGCGTTTTATCTCCGGCCGCACCTCGAGACACTCACCGCGCGTGACGAAACAACCGTTTCGCTGATCGAGATTCAGGCCCCGGGACGCAGCCAGACCACAATAGACGCCCTTTCGCGCCTCATCCAGCACACTGCCGGATATATCGGTAGCCAGGATCTCCACCACACCCTTCGGAAGACCAGGATTTTCGGACTGGAACTCATTTACCGCCATACCGATGTTGTAAGGCTCCTGGCCCGAGGAGCAGGCTGCCGACCAGATCCGTAATCTCTGACCCGGACGCGTCGTCAGCTCGGGCAGTATCCGCCCGATCAGCAGGCGAAAGTGTGCCGGATCCCGAAACCAGAAGGTTTCATTTGTGGTCATGGCATCGATGATGCTGGTGCGAAGCAACGGGTTGCTGCCGGTCCGCAGATGGCTCAGGAGGTCACCCACCGTGGCCACATCATACTTCCGCATCAGGCCACCGAGCCGGCTGGAGACCAGATACTCCTTTCCTGCTCCCAGCATAATGCCGCAGGCCTCCTGCAAAAAACGCTGAAAGGCCTCGTAATCACCCTGGGCCAAGGTCCGCCGGGATGCCGCTCCCTGCATGGTTCCGTTCGATTCCGCTCGCATCATTTCAATCCAACTGATCCTATCAGGCAGCCTTTTCCACGTCGATGATTCTCACCATTTTACATAAGGTATGCAGAGTTAGCGGCGGAGAGCGAGACAGCTTTAACGATTATTTTGGATCTTTTGGGAATAGGAAAAAAACGGCACATTCATTGCATATTAACTACTGACCCCTCGCGCACGTCGGGTTTTCGACACCTGTATGAACGGGCCAATCGACCCAACAGCGGAATCGACACCATATGATCACATATACAATACCGTCAGCCCGTCGATCACAGACTGAAGATGCGCCTCCAAAACAGCGGCGATTACTGGTATTGCTCTTCATCGCCTCCCTGTGGCTGACCTGGGGTGGACCAGTGGCGGCAGCCCCGGTGCAAGACCACCAAAGCATCCAGGAGGCGGCCCGGCGACATGTGCTGAAACAGCTTTCCAACACCCGGGAGGGGGTAACACTGTCGGTCGGCCGACTGGACAGCAGGCTGCAGCTGGCACGCTGTAAAACCCCTCTGAAAACCTTCTCTCCACCGGGCAAACGCCGTTCAGCCAAGCAGACCATCGGTGTCCGCTGCAGCGGAGAGCAACCCTGGACCCTCTACGTCCCGGTCACTGTCCGTGTGCAGAAGATGGTTCTGGTGGCCAGTCGGGGGCTGCCCCGTGGAAGCATCATCGGTGCCGACGATATCCGGATAGAAGAACGTGACATCAAGCGCCTGCACCGGGGATACTTGTCGGACCCCGAACGGGTATTGGGTAAGACCCTGAAACGCACGGTGCAGGAGAACAGCGTCATTCTGCCGGGCCAGGTTGCGCTGCCCCGGGCGATCAAACGCGGCAGCGAGGTGGTGATCCTCGGGACCAGTGGTGCGCTTACCGTTAGGATGACCGGTAAGGCACTCGCCAGCGGATCGAAAGGGGATCGCATCCGAGTGTTGAACAAGAGTTCCAAGCGCAAGGTCGAGGCTATCATCATTGCCCCCGGGGTCGTGCAAGTTACGCTTTAACTAATTGTCTTTAAATGATTAACAGGTAAATACGGAGCGAATTAAACGCCCTTCCCGGGGATTGTGCCACAACCCTGTCATCGGTACTAAAGTTTTCAATCCCTGAGGCCGCTACCTCCGTTGAAAACCTTGCTAATCAGACAGGTGTGCTATGAGCGTTAAAATCAATTTGCCCGGCAGACATATACAGAAGAACAGTGGCGCCAGCAGCCAGGTTGCAGCAATGGGCAAGAGCGGGAAGGCGGCTCAGGCAGGGCCGGCATCTGCCGGCCGTGACCAGTTCAGCCTGACCAGTTCCGCGACTCAGCTCAAGGCGCTGGAGGAGCAGATAGCGGCGCAGCCTAGCGTGGATACCCAGCGTGTATCCGGTGTTCAGCGTGCCGTGTTGAGCGGTAGTTTCCAGTTCGAGCCGGTGGTGGCAGCAGACAACATGCTGAGTCAGGAGAAAGAGTTCGCCATGCTCGAAATGAAGAAATAATGGCGATGAAACTCAGTGACCAACAGCGCGCGCGACTCACACAGCTGTTTTCCACAGGGCTGAAGGGGGTTCATGACCTCCTCCAATCCCTGGAGCAGGAGCATGAAGCCCTCACCCGAGGTGACCCGGAGAGCATCACCGAGTGCGTTGCCCGCAAGCAGGCTCAGATGCAGCAGGTACAGCAGAACCTGATCGACAGGACCAGATTCATCCGCGGAGAGTTCGGAAAACTGGCTGACGAGGGTAACTTCACCGCTCTGGTGAAGGGACTGGAAACGGGGGATCTACTTGCTGAGCAGTGGCAACGGCTGCAGGCACTATCCATAAAACTGCGGGAACAAAACGATATCAACGGCAACATGATCGCCCTCAGCCAACAGCATGTGCGGCAGTCCATCGACATCCTGACCGGCTCTACCGCATACGATCATACCTATGGACCTCGGGGAGACCGCTCCCAGGAGCGCCAGTCCCACACACTGGCCAAGGTGTAGCAGACACCTCATTTTCTGCCATTGCCCGATTAACCGCGAGTGGACGCGAATGAAAACACCACTGAGGTTCTTGCAAAATACCCCCTCCCCCCCCGGGAGAGGGGATTTAAGAGTTTTGCAAGAGCCTCCACTGACTTGCACTTGGGCAGGATCCCCAAGGTTCGCAAAACCCACCTGGATGCAGACTGAAACCACCGATGTTCAATGTGCTGAATAAAGCGTTTCGGAGTGAACCCCCCCCCCCTTCACCAGCACAGCCTCACTCTGTGCAGGAGCGGGGCCCGGTCACCGCGCTCCTGGTACAGGTCTACAAGGCCCACGTACTGTTCAATGTGCGTTTTCCACCGGAAGAGATGCGGTTCACCTCCGCCCTCCTGGGGATCTATGATGAGCACGGTTTCATCGTATTGGACGAGATCACACCCAAGGCAGGCCACAAACGGCTGCTGGAGAAAAAACAGGTGCATGTGGCAGGGCGGCTGGATGGGGTCGATTTCCATTTCGGCACCCGTTTGATCGATGTCCGGGAGAAAGGTGGGTCAGCTTTTTACAAAATGGAGCTGCCGAAACACATCATCTACCAACAGCGTCGGCAGGATTTCCGTATCACCACCCTGGGCTGCAACATCACCTTCCACAGCCTGCGCGGCAACAGCAGCCGTCAGATACTGAAAGGTTATGTCCACGATGTCTCCCGCAATGGGCTGGGAGTGCTACTCGACGACGATGTCGCCCTGGAACCAGGGGAGATACTCCCCAGCTGCGTCATCACCCTGCCCCAGGGCGAAATAGTCTGTTCCCTGGAGGTGCTTTTCTGTTCCAACAACAGACCACGAGGCCTATCCCGGGTCGGCTGTCGGTTCAAACAGATCGATAACGACGCCCGGCGCAAGATTCAGCTCCTGATCAACGAGCTGGAGCGGGACAAGGCACGCCGCCTGCATGGCAACTAAAACCAAACATAACGACTCAGTGCGCAGGTTATGCGTGCGGTATGAACCACATCGCCTCAACGGTTAACCTGCTGACGAAAGGGCTCAGGCGAGACCCTGGTAACGCCGCAGATCATCGGGGCGGTCGAGGTCCCACAGGGGCAGCAGTTCCTGCCAGTGCCAGTCGAGCTGGCGCAAGCGTTGCCGGGTCAGTGCCGCCACCCGGTCACCACCCCAGGGGATGTCACTGAAAACCCGGGAATCGACCCGGTTCAGCCCCAGCAGCACGTAGCCCCCATCTTCTGCCGGACCCAGTACCGCATCCTCCCCCTGGCCCAACCAGGTGAGTGTCTGCGCCAGGTGCTCCGGCCCCAGTATCGGACAGTCGCCACCGACCAATACCACGGCATCCACCTCGGTGAGGGCCTCGGAGGCAGCCCGGCACATCCTTTCACCCAGATCCGCTCCGCGCTGCAACGCCAGCTCCACGCCATATTCCAAAGCAAGGTGTTGAAACAGGGGATGCTGCAGGTCCGGCGTACACCAGCACTGAAGCGGCGCGATACCGGCAGCGGCGAACCGCCGCACCGTCGACTCCAGCAGTTGCGCATGGAATTCAGCCGCCCCTTCTGCGCCAAGGGCGGGTATCAGACGGGTCTTTGCCAGACCGGGCTCCGGCGCCTTGGCGAAGATCAGGATGCGGGCAGCGGGAAACTGCGGCGGAGACCGGTCAGCGGGGATCATTCCGTCAGGGCACCGCCACAGCTGCTGCCTCGACCAGCGGTACAGCCGTAACAGTGTTCGGCAATCTGGATTCCCGCACCTGCCAGATCCGTATCGATCAGGTCCGCGATATGGGACTTTGGGGTGCCGTTGTGGGACATGGGGATGTTCAGCATCTGGTTGAAGTCACAGTCGTAGATGTAACCCTGCCAGTCCACGCTGAGCAGACTGCGGCACATGACCGTCGCCAGATTGTCGCTGCTGTAGGCATCCCGCAGCAACTGCAGGTAGCTGTCGAACTCCCCTCGCGAGAGGAGCATGCTGCCGAAGCGGCTGATCGGCATGTTGGTGATGGTGAACAGCTGATTAAACCGGATGCCGTACTGCCCTTTCAGCCGCTGCCGGTAATCGTTCTCCAGTGCACACTGGTCCGGTGGCAGACTGGCGCCCTGGGGATTGAACACCAGGTTCAGCACCAGGCCGCTCCCCGGCTTTCCGTAACCCAGATGGTTGAGCCGGGTCAGTGCCCGCAGGCTGGAGGCGAACACCCCCTTGCCACGCTGGTTATCCACATTCTCTTTCAGATAACAGGGCAGGGACGCCACTACCTCCACCTGTTGTGTCGCCAGGAATTCGGCCAGATCCTCTCTACCCGGCTCCAGGAGGATGGTCAGGTTGCAGCGATCGATGACCCTGACACCCAGCTCTCGCGCCTCCTCCACCAGATAGCGGAAGTGGGGGTTCATCTCCGGTGCCCCGCCGGTAAGGTCCAGTGAGGAGATCCCCTTGGCAGCCAGGAACGCCAGCACCTGATCGATGGTCTCCCGGGTCATCAGCTCAGTTCGCTTCGGGCCGGCATTGACGTGGCAGTGCTGGCAGGTCTGGTTGCAGAGGTAGCCCAGGTTGACCTGCAGGGTCTCCAGCCGGTCACGGCGGATGGCGGGAAAAGTGGTGGGAAACAACAGATGTGCGGTATCCAGCATAGTATTCAGACTTCCTGATTTTCGGGCCTATGTTATGAGCTCCAAGGGAAAACGACAAGTCTTATAGACACTTTTAAAGCAGCTAGACCGGGGGGAAACACGATTCCTTTCAGAGCTGCAGAAGATCGTCGGGAGAGTGCATCAGGCAGCGGCGGTCTGGTATCCTGCGCGCTCCCGAGGGTTTTCCATATTATTTAGGGCCGAATGCAGTAACTTCTCACCTAGGTCTCAATTCAAATCGTTGTCACGGGCGCTATTTATTGCGATTATTACCATTTGCCAAGGTGTCCCGCCATGCAGTATGGCCCCCGAGAAATCATCACCCCCTTCCGCCCCATCCCACTGGACGTCCCTGAGGGGATGAAGCCCAACGAGTTCTTCAACAGCACCGAGAACCTCAATGACCTGGTCAACAACAACGGCCTGCTGGTGAACCCGGAAAACCTGCTGCTTTACCGCAAGGCGCTGGGGCACAGCAACAAATTCGATACCTCCATCATCTACAACACCTCCAAGTGCATCCTCAACCCTCTGGGTCGACCGGTGCGCCGCACCCAGGTGCCGGACAACGTGAAGCACGTCTGGAACCGGATGAACCAGATCCTCATCGAATACATGCTGGAAGCCTTCCCTGATCCGAATGACACCCTGATCCTGGCCGGCGAGGCGAGCCTGGATGCCACCTGGCCCCTCACTTCCCCCGGCGTCCCCAGCATCCGCATGCTGCACAACCATTTCATCGCTTTCGACATGGATGAACTACGCAACGCAGGGCTGGCCGACGCCGGGAACCCGAATCTGACGGACGGTGGGCAGAACAGCCTGTTTCATTCCTATATGCACGACGTCTACCGGGATTTTTTCGCTGACCTCGACCTGGAGATACTGCGGCCCACCGATGACGACTCCTCCAGGATCGAGCTCACGGGTTACCCCCAGGGGCTGCCGAGCTGGGAGATCCAGGGGGGTGTCGCGGCGCTGAAGGAGGTGCGCTTCTGGCGCGAGTACGACGCAATCCTGAAAGGGTTCATCGACTTCTACCGCACCTTCTTCAGCCAGGTCTCCACCCGCAACGCCCCGCTGCCGAAGGGCGTCTACTTTCCCGAGCAGATCGAGCAGAAGCTCTTGTTCAACAACGATTTCCTGGCCACTGCCAAGAAAGTTCGTGACCACTGCATCCGCGATGCAAAATACGCCAACGCCATCCGCTGGCAGCCGGCCTTCAAACAGCTCATCTACCGCAACGACGCCGGCAGGCTGATCGTCACCATCAGCCAGAACTCCATCGGCAACGCCATCACCGAACTGCTCGGGGTGGTGGTCAAGCGCACGCCGGATGCCGAGACCTACCAACGGGACGAGCCGAAGCTGATCGAGCGGCTGCTGGAGGTGCGGCGCCGGCTGGTGCGAGCCGATCTGGGCGAGGGCATCACGACCCGGTACTGGCCGAAAGAGTGAAACCTAGATCCTGCAAGTAGTCGTGCATACAGAGTGCAACCTCTTGAAAGCGTTAGATCGACCGGACATGGAGTCAAAAGGTAACCGTTCACTCCCCCCTCCTAAAATCCCCTCTCCCTCAGGGAGACGACTCCATGGATGGAGGAGGTAGAGCGACGCAGGATGCCAAAGCCGAGGGTTAGGGTGAGGGGTTCAAAACGGCAGGGGGAGTGA
>JAUXBK010000089.1 GCA_030619405.1 Sedimenticola sp.
ACCTTGGGGTAACGAAGGAACTTCATATTGACCTATCCAAATATCGACCCGATTGCCATCTCCATCGGTTCGCTTGCCATCCACTGGTACGGGGTCATGTACCTGGTCGGCTTCGCCGGGGGCTGGTGGCTGGCACGGTATCGTGCCGGACGTCCGGGATCGGGCTGGACACCGCAGCAGATGGACGATCTGCTGTTTTACATCGTCGTTGGCGTGGTGCTGGGCGGGCGTCTGGGGTACACCCTGTTCTATGCCTTCCCGGAACTGATAAGCGATCCACTCTCTCTGTTCCGGATCTGGGAGGGGGGCATGTCCTTCCATGGCGGGTTGATCGGGGTGCTGATCGCCATGTGGCTGTTTGGCCGCCGTATCGGCCGCCCCTTCTTCGAACTGACCGACTTCATCGCCCCCCTGATTCCGGTTGGCCTGGGCGCGGGGCGCATCGGTAATTTCATCAATGGTGAACTCTGGGGCGGGCCGGGCAGTGTCCCCTGGGCGATGCAGGTTTCCTGCGAGCGTTTCCTCTCCCTGTGCCGCGACAAGCTCCAGCTGCCACCGGGTACCGCAGTCACCCCACCGCTGCACCCGAGCCAGTTGTATGAAGCGGCGCTGGAGGGGGGGGTGCTGTTCATCATCCTGTGGGTATACTCCAGCCGGCCCCGGCCGACCATGGCCGTTTCCGGCCTGTTTCTCATCTGCTATGGCCTGTTCCGTTTCGCGGTGGAGTATCTGCGCATGCCCGATGTACAGATCGGTTACCTGGCCTTTGGCTGGCTGACCATGGGGCAGCTGCTTACCCTGCCCATGCTGGGTTTCGGTCTGCTGTTCATGCTGCTGGCCTATCGTCGCAAGTTGCCTGACCAGGGGGGCTGATCGATGCAGCAGTATCTGGAGCTGATGCGGCAAGTGCGGGACCGGGGTATCCGCAAGGAGGATCGTACCGGCACCGGCACCCGCAGTCTGTTCGGGTATCAGATGCGGTTCGATCTGTCCCGGGGGTTTCCGCTGGTGACCACCAAGAAGGTGCACCTGCGCTCCATTATCTACGAGTTGCTCTGGTTCCTGCGGGGTGACACCAATGTCCGATACCTGCAGGAGCATGGTGTCACCATCTGGGACGAGTGGGCCGATGCAAACGGTGAGCTGGGCCCGGTATACGGCTATCAGTGGCGTTCCTGGCCCCTGCCTGGGGGTGACGGCATCGATCAGATCAGCCAGCTGCTGGCGCAGATCCGCCACAACCCGGACTCCCGGCGGTTGCTGGTGAGTGCCTGGAACCCGGCGGACGTGGGGCATATGGCGCTGCCCCCCTGTCACTGCCTGTTCCAGTTCTATGTGGCGGAGGGGCGTCTCTCCTGCCAGCTCTATCAGCGTAGTGCGGACATCTTTCTGGGGGTACCGTTCAATATCGCCTCCTATGCGCTGTTGACCTTGATGATAGCGCAGGTGACCGGTCTGCAGCCGGGTGATTTCGTACACAGCTTCGGTGATGCCCACCTCTACTCCAACCACATGCAGCAGGTGGAGACCCAGCTGGCGCGGGAGCCCTACCCGCTGCCGGCGATGGTGCTGAACCGGGATATCCGATCTCTGTTTGATTTCCGCTATGAAGATTTCGAACTGCGGGGGTACCAGGCCCATCCCCATATCAAGGCCCCGGTCGCCATCTGAGTTAAGCGGAATCCTGTTCAGCCCAGATAGGGATAGCCGAGTTTCCGGGCTGAACAGGATGGAATTGAGCCACAAGTAAAAAAGTGGTTGAGATATATTAGAATTACATTATATTAGATAACTATAAAGTAGATTTCTGGAGAATTTTGAAATGTCCAATAGTTTGAATATCAAGTGTACCGAGTGGCGTGAAGTGGCTGAGATCTTCCCGACCGAGATGGAAGTGATCATGGAGATGATGATCGAGGCGGAGATCGAGATCTGCGATTGAACGGGTGAAATAAGTTTTTGTTCCAAAGACACCCGCTTCTGGCGGGTGTCTTCGTTTGGGCAAAGGTGACCGTTCCGGGGCCAAAAGGCCATTAGCCGCGGATTAACGCGGATTAAACACGGAAATTGTTATGGCTTTCATACACTCATGAACTCTATTATCGGGGCAGCCTATGCAGGCTATCAGTGCCCAAAAAGTAGTGTTCAAGACGTTTGTACTATCACCTAGATCCTGCAAGTGCTCGCACTCACATAGCACAAGCTCTTGATCCGTATACCAATACTTGCTCCCTTGGGAATCACAATAAGGATTCCACTCGGTCGCAAATTCGCTCTACGAATCAATATCTTGCACTCTGTAAGCACGATCACTTGCAGGATCTAGGTGTCAAATCAATCCGTGTCTGATCCGTGTCAATCCGCGGCTGATTTTTATTCATGAACGAATATGGGCGGGGTACTGCAGCGTTTCCGATCAGCGTAGCATTTCGGTCATGAAGCCAGACAGCAAGCCAAGGATCTCCATCATTGCCGCCATGGCCGACAACCGGGTCATCGGCCGGGACAACCGCCTGCCCTGGTACCTGCCGGCAGACCTGCAGCACTTCAAGACCCTGACCCTCGGCAAGCCTATCGTCATGGGACGGCGTACCTGGGAATCCCTGCCGGGGCTGCTGCCCGATCGTCCCCATATCGTCATCACCCGGGATTCGGGCTATCGGGCAGAGGGCTGCCAGCTGGCCCACTCCCTGGAGCAGGCGCTGACCGCCGCCGGCCGTGTCCCCGAGGTGATGATCGTCGGGGGCGCCGACCTCTATCGGCAAACCCTGCCGCTGGCGAGCCGCATCTACCTGACCCTGGTTCACACCCGGCCGGAAGGGGACACCGAATTCCCTGAGTACGATCCCGCTGAGTGGTTGGAGACGGCGCGGGAAGCGCATCCAGGCGACAGCAGAAACCCTTACCCCTATACCTTCCTGACTCTGGAGCGGAAAGAGAGGCGGACCTGACCTCAATCCAGCCCGCCGTCCACTTCATCCATGTCTACCTGACCGGTCATGCGGCGGCGGATGTGCGACCAGGAGATGCCGGTGGCGAGGAAGGCGGAGAGCATCACCAGCACGATGTACTGCATTACCGAGAGACTCTCAACGGAGAGTATCTCGCGGTCGATCAGGACCCAGATCAGGGCGGCGAAGAATGCGATCGCCAGTACCGCGCCTATGAGCCCCAGTGAGCGCACCGTTGCCCGCAGATAGATGGCCCAGCCGATGAGCAGTACCACAGCGGAAAAGATCAGCATCGCGTCGAGCTTGTTGGTGGCATCCATGAACCAGTGGTACCAGGAATAGCCGGAAGGATTGTAGCTGGCGAACACCAGCACCAGTGCCATCGCGAAGCGGATCAGGAAGCTGGTAAAGGTGAAGCGTGCTTTGGCCATCGGAGGGTACCTTGGGACAGTTGCGGCTGTGGGGTGGAAGTATAGAGAACCCGGGTGCATATTTCCACATACCCATTTCGCTGTCAGCAGGGTTTGGGTTATCTCGTTATCCATGACTCGACACGATAGAATTGCCTCACACGGAGGCACGGAGACACGGAGAAGAATAAATCGGTCATTCCAGTTTGCCATTTATGATACGGGAGATACCGTCCTTAATCAGGGCCTCAGTAAAACTCCAGCAGACCTGGCCCGAGTCGCATAGGCATCTTTACGGCACAGTCGACGGCAATACCTCTGATTTCATTCTCATTCATCTCTTCTTTCTCCGTGTCTCCGTGACTCCGTGTGAGAACGTTTTTCTTACCGAGATATGGGTAATGTTATGGGTTTGGGTTTTGCGGGGCCGTTCGGTGAGCGGGCGCCGGGGCAGGGGATCTGAATCACCTTGGGGGGCTTGTGTTTTTCCAGTTTTACCGCGGTCAACTTTCCGCCCCAGAGGCAGCCGCTGTCCAGGGCCCAGACGTTACCCGTGTGGAGACAACCGAGGGTCGACCAGTGGCCGAACAGGATGCGGTCGTTACGGCTGGCCCGCCCGGGTATGTCATACCAGGGCATTATTCCCCGGGGCTGACTGCCGGGCGGCCCCTTCTCCTTCAGTGCCAGCCGGCCCCGCTGGTCACAGTAGCGCATGCGGGTAAAGCAGTTGGTGATGAAGCGCAGACGCCCCATGCCTTTCAGTTTGTCTGACCAGATATCTGGTTCGTTTCCGTACATGCGATGGCAGAAATCCGGGAAGCCATCGCCTCTCAGCACCCTCTCCACCTCCCGCGCGCGGGCCAGTGCGGTCCGGGTGTCCCACTGGGGAGGCAGGCCGGCGTGGATCAAACTGAATCCCCGTTTCCGGCTGTGGTGCATCAGCGGCCGGTTTCTCAGCCAATGCAGCAGCTCGTCCCGGTCATTTGCTCGGAGTATGGGAGCGAGCGAGTGGTCTCTGTCCTGGTGTCTGGCATTGCCCTGGGAGAGGGCCAGCAGATGCAGGTCGTGGTTGCCGAGTACCACGGTTGCCCGCTTGCCCAGTGCCTTGACGAATCGCAGGGCCTTCAGGGATTTCGGTCCACGGTTGACGATATCGCCGGCAAACCAGAGGCGATCCTTGTCGGGATCGAAGTGGATCCGATCCAGCAGCCGCATCAGTTCGTCGTAGCAGCCCTGCAGATCGCCTATGGCGTAAACGGCCATTATGGTTGACTAGGAGCCTGTCCGAGAATAGAGAACCTACTCGGCAACTGCTCCATGCGTTGCTCTACCTCCTGCATCCCTGCAGTCGTGCGGAAAACCCATTTTGGCCAGATTTCCCGATTAAATTTCGTTAAATATGCTCAATATTCGCCTCATTTAATCGAAAAATCTGACTCAAAATGGATTCCCCTCGCTACGGTTCCTATTCTCGGACAGGCTCCTAGGCCGCTGCAGATCGTACACGGCGATGGCCTGGGCGGCATGATTGGCCGCCGGGTTGTCACGCCGGTGGCGGGATACCGCCTGTTCCACTGCCTGGTCGTCGCGGCGGTACCGGTCGTGCAGGCCCCTGTGCCGCTCCGCGGCCGGCCGGTTGCCCAGTCCGGACTCGACCAGCGCCAGGGTGTAGTGGGCCTCGGCATTTTCCGGGTCGGTCTTCAGCGCCCGCAATAACCACTCCCGGGCCTGCCTGAGCAGCACCAGCCGCTGCTCTTGCCGGGCGGCTCCCCGCTCCCGCCGCGCCTTCTGATAGAACAGTCGGCCCAGCGCATTGAGCACCCGGGTGTCCCTGGAAAAATCGAATCCCCGTGCCCGCGCTTGGTTATAACGGGTGGCGGCGAGCTCCTCCAGCGTAGTGATGGCCTGGTCCAGGTTACCGTACTCCTCATCCACCCTGGCCGAAAACCAGGCCAGGGCCCAGGGCGGTGCAGGGGGGTCCGCAGCCGCTGCCCGCCGCAGCGCGGCCGCAGTCTCCTTCAGCCGACCTTCCTTGAAGTAGACCCGTGCCAGGTTGAGGGCACCCTGCCCGGGGTGCCACTGTTCGACCCGGGTAAAAGCCTCAACGGCCTGCCTCAACTCCCCCTTGGAGGAACCCCGGTTCCCCTGCCGGAGAAGGCCGATGCCATAGTCGTTCCAGCGCTCCCACTCCGCAACAGTACTCTGATTTCCTGTAACCGCCCCTCCCCCTTTCACCGGCAACTCCAGCCGGTCCACCGCCAGGGTGGTAATCGGGAGATCATTGTGTGCGAAATCATCACCCAGTACGTGACGCAGAAAACGGCTGTCGAACTTGCGATACTGGAGTTTCACCTCCACAGTGACGGGTCCCTGGGTCTCCGGCGGCAGTTCCAGCCCATAATGAACCACTGTGGCCGCACCTGGGGGGATCTGGTGATCATAGAGGGGGACGAAGATATCCTGGGCGTTGCGCCGTTCGATACGCCGGCCCTCCCGATCCAGCAGATAGCTGTTGAGGAAGTAGGACCAGGGATCCACCTCCCCCGTCCCGTTCCTGTCACCGCTGCGGCCTATCATCCGCTCACCATCCCTAACCGTGACCTCCAGCCAAAGTTCGTTGGAGTCGGTGGTGCCCTGCGTCAGTTGGTGCCCGATATTCAGTGTCCGCACCACCGTCTCCAACAGATAGCGGCGGCCCGGTTCCAGCAGCGGCAGCGCCGGTCGCAACGGTGCCTGCAGCTGTCCGCTTATACGCCCACCCTCCCGCAGCCCGAAGATATCCACCCGCGCGGCATTCTGCATCATGCCGCGCCGACTGTCGTTACCCGACGGATTGCGATCCAGCATCAGTGGCACTGCGGTATTGGCGGCCGGAAACAGGTGGCTGTGGACGCTGCGCTGTCCGGTGCCGTTAAAATCCCGAGCCGCAGGGTCATCCGATCCCGATAGAGGCATGTGGCAGTGGGCGCAGTTGGCCACCGCCTGCTTGGGATAATAGAAGCTGTCTACCCGGTGCCCGGAAACCCCGCTCATCCGAAAACTGTCGTAGTGATTCTGCCCCCGCAGCCAACGGTAGTGGTTCAGCTCGTAGGGCAGGTGCACCTTGTGACAGGAAGAGCAGAACAGGGCCTGTTTGTGGATCGGTTTGAGGAATGTCTTCTTGTGAAAAGAGGGCTTGGCCTTGATCAGCTGACGGTTGACTGCCTTCAGAAACGGGGTATCACTGAAGGCGAACGGATAGCGCGGTGGGTCGGTGATGGTATAAGCGCCATTTCCCAGGGGCGTGTCAACGGCCGTGATCGCATGACACCCAACGCAGGTGATACCGGCCCGGCCATCCGGATCACTCCCCAGATCATAGTCCGGGTTGTCGAAACGGCCGGAAAAGAGTGGCACCTGATCGTGGCAGGCGGCACAGAGCCTCGCCACATGCACGTCTCCGTCCCGTTCCAACAGCACCTGCCGGGCCTCTTCCACACTGAAGCGGTAGGCCGGGTTGTTGAAAGAGCTGAAACGGTGCATGCTCATCGCCGCCTGTTCAGCGATGTCACGATGGCACTCACCGCATACCTCGTCGTTCGTCAGGTGTTCCGGCGGTATTTCCGGGGGGCCCTGAACCTTGACCTGGGCCGGGCTGTAGGCCCCTTCTACGATCTCAGGTGGCCGACTCCCCGCTACGTGCAGTGTCAACATGAGAGCGGTGAATCCAACAGCAGCGACACTCCACCAGGCCCCCATCCGCCAACGCATGCGGGAGCCAGCCAGGCGGTGCAGTACGAACAGCCAGATCACCACCACGGGGGTAATGACGTGCACCCAATAGATGACCTGACGCAGTTGTGGGTCGTTGATCTCGAGGAAGTCGAAACGGGTCAGCAGAATGCCGGAAACGAGCAGGAGCAGCGCGGTAGTATAGAGGGAGAGTCCGGCCCTCACTGCGTAACGGTTGGGTCGGTGCCAGGCATTCCGGAGGTGCAACGGGCCAAACAGGAGCACTGGCAGCAGCAGAGCCAGCCCAAGCAACAGGTGAACCAGAAACAGGATCAGGTAAAGATAATCCTGATAGCTCTCGCCGCTGACCTGCTCTGCCACCGTTACCGCCAGCAGATAGAGGGAGTTGATCGCCAACAGGCCAAACAGCAGGAATACCAACCGCAACAGCCACCGCAAACGGGGGCCGACCAAGGGTCGCCTGGGCCTGGGTTTACTGCCTGCCACCGAAGGCCACCTCCATCAGACTACCTCAAGTCAGATAAAGACAAAGGCAAAAGCTGTCACTCAACAAACGCCGGGGCAGCCCTGCCCTTTACCCACAAAAAACCATTGAAACAACATCGTAGGGTGGGTTGGTCGCGCATGGCACACTTTTTGCCGCAATCCGACGCCCGTATGCGCGCCGTAACCCACCATCTGCCGGCCCGGTGGATTACGCGGCGCTCAAGCGGCGTGTGAAAGGCAAAGCCCCTGCCAATGCGCCGCTAATCCACCCTACCTGTGGGTAAAGGGCGGGTTAGCCCGCCTGATGACAGAAAGACAGGACCACCCCCAGCCAGTTAATGTGTCGGGGCCGAACGCAACGGCCTCCAAGCCGTCCGACAAAGGTGTTGTTGGCTATCACGCTTCATTCAGAAAATCATGCACTTAGGGGCAATAATGGTTCAGAAAATATTTTCTGGACTATTTCATACCGTAACCCATTGATTTCACAAAATAATTAATGTGTATCGCAACACCTATATCGAACAGTTTGAACGGCCCCCCACTTTTTCCGTCATCCTTGCTAACCGGGTCTGATGAGAAAAGCTTAATACGTAGATCCTGCAAGTGATCGTGCTTACAGAGTGCAAGATATTGATTCGCAGAGCGAATTTGCGACCGAGTGGAATCCTTATTGTGATTTCCAAGGGAGCAAATATCGCTATACGGATCAATAGCTTGTCTCTGTGAGTGTGAGCACTTGCAGGATCTAGGTAATACTTAAAGACCGATCAGCTTTGCGTGGACACCCTGGTTTGTAACCCGCTCAAGAATATCCGCCGCCTTCAGCTCGTCAGGATTGTACTCGACCAATGTCAAATGGGGTGCTTTGTCCGGATTGTGCACGCTGACGATACCATCGAGAGCGCGAATACTCTCCTCTATCGTCTCGCGTTGTTCTGAACTGAGAGACTCATCGATATGAAGAGTTACATCAGCTAGTTGAATATCCATATTAATCTCCTACACATTTCAAGACCGACGTCTGTTAATCTCTATCCATAATCCAACCATAATGTCTAAAGTTACCTCCACGCCACCTGTTCTACAATCCCGTTTGCACGGGATTTTGATTTGGATCATTACTATCGCACACAGCCATGAAATAACCCCCTATGAGCGCTCCGTAGATGACCGTGATTTCTCTACCGACCTGCTGTCGGTTCATAACCGCTGATCGCAGACCAGAAAAAAGGGCCTGCCGGCATTGCCAGCGGGCCTTTTCTTCGTAAAATATTTTATGAAAATTGTCGTTCATGCAGACCTCAACACCATGATGAGATCATGGATATATAACTTAAATTGCTTTTAGGTAAAAATATTGATACCCAGGCGATAATTGGACACTCTCGGCAAGTTCTGCCCATCGACCGCGCAAAAAAATGACAGGATTTACAGGATTGCTCAAGATTTACAGGTCTTTCTTACAATGTATTCCTGTAAATCCTGAAAATCATGTTAATCCTGTCTAAATTATGGAGATGATTTTGAGTGGAAATGGAGAGGTCTGTGATGGAACACCCGGACTACGAGCTTTTTAACGGCAAGTATTACAAGGTTCTTGCAAAACTCCTCAATCCCCTCTCCCTCAAGGGAGAGGGAGTATTTTGCAAGAACCTCTTACAGCTTGTTTTTATGGGTTACGGCCCATACCGCCGCTTCGACCCGCGACTTCAGCCCCAGCTTCTTCAACAGATGCTTGACGTGTACTTTGACCGTTGCTTCAGCGATATCGAGTTTACGGGCGATTATCTTGTTGCTCTCGCCGCTGCTGATGTGGATCAGGATCTCGCTCTCTCTTTCGGTGAGCTCTTCAGCTCCGGATTCCTGACCCTTTTGGTTCTCGGCCCGCAGTGCCAGGGCCAGGCATTCGGCAATATTGGGGGACATCACCAGCCGGCCTTCCGCCAGATCATGCAACTTGTTCAGGAGTTCTTCGGGGTCTATCTCCTTCAACAGGTAGGCATCGGCGCCTCCGCGCAAGGCGGCTACGATGTCTTCTTGCGCGTCGGATACGGTGA
>JAUXBK010000093.1 GCA_030619405.1 Sedimenticola sp.
CGCTTTGATCCGCAGGTTGATGTCCTTGGAGACCAGGATGACGTCGTTCTCCGGGAACTCCTCCCGCAGGGCCAGGGTGGTACCGAGAATGTTGTTGTCCGGGGTATTGCCGGGCAGGGTCTCCGGTAGCAGGTTGGGGAGGTGACGGGTCTGGAAGAAGAGGTGCCCGTGATTCGGGTTGTCGCCGGGCGCCGGCAGGGGCAGGCCGGCATCGATCTCCCGTTTGCTCACGCCCGCCATCAACTGATCGAGAAAGCGGGAGGCCTGGCGCACGTTGCGTGCTACTTCCGAGGTGCCCTTTTTGCCCCGGTCAAGTTCCTCAAGCACCACCATGGGCAGAAAGATGTCGTGCTCCTGGAAGCGGAAGATGGCGCTCGGGTCGTGCATCAACACGTTGGTATCGAGCACGAACAGACGGCGGTGCTGGGAACTTTCGCTCATCAGGTGCTATCCCACCTGTTTCAGCGCCTTGACCGCCTCCAGCACCTCGTCCACGTGCCCCTTGACCTTCACTTTGCGCCACTCCTGGCGCAGCACACCCTCGGCGTCGATGAGAAAGGTGCTGCGCTCGACGCCGCGCACCTTCTTGCCGTACATGTTCTTCAGCTTGATGACGTCGAACAGTTTGCACAGCGCCTCGCCCGGGTCGGAGATCAGCTCGAAGGGAAACGCCTGCTTGGCCTTGAACCTCTCCTGGGCCTCGAGGCTGTCCCGGGAGGCGCCGAGGATCACGGCAGAGTGGCGCCGAAACTTGTTGATAGCCGCCTTGAAGTCCAGCCCTTCCTGGGTGCAGCCGGGGGTGCTCGCCTTGGGATAGAAATAGAGGACCACGATCTTTCCGACAAAGTCCGATAGTTTCACCCGCTTGTCGCCGGTGATATGGAGCGCTATATCCGGGATTTTACTGCCAGTGACGATCGGGGTCATGACGTTCTCCTCCTTGGTTTTTTCTGTTCGCCGGGGAGTCAGGCCTTGATTGGTTCCAACACGGCGTCCAGGTTCATGGCGTCACAGAACTCCATGAACTCTTCCCGCAGGGTGGCGATGTGGATGTTCGACGGGATGCCGACGGTCATGTGGACCGCGAACATGGGGGTGCCGGTATGGGCGGCGGCGTAGCTGCTGGTGGCCATGTCCTCGATATTGATCTTGCGCTGGGAGAAGAAGCTTGCCAGGTGGTGGACGATTCCCGGGTGGTCCAGAGAGACCACTTCCACGCCGTAGGGCAGGAGATCCGGGCCGGTCGGGCGCTCGGTGGTGCGTTTGGCAATGATGGTAAGGCCCAGCTGCTGCTCTATACTGGGGATGGTCCCTTCCAGTTTGGCCAGGGTATTCCAGTTTCCCTCGATCATGAGCAGGATGGCGAACTCGCCGCCGAGGACGGTCATCCGGCTGTCCACGATGCTGCAGCCGTTGTCGAGGATGATCTTGGAGAGCTGGTCCACTATACCGGGTCGGTCTCCACCCAGAGCGGAGATGACAAGAAAATTTTTCGTAGGGGTCATGTCGTGAATATTTTCCGGGGTTGCCTTGTCATTTCATTTTAACCCCGTTTGTGGATGTCTGCCATCCGTCTCCCGGGAGAGCACAGATCTTGCTTGAATATCGTCATGCACATTAGAATAAGCAACTAACCCTGTATCCCGGAGCGTCGAGCATGTTTCAAGGCAGTATGGTTGCGCTGGTCACGCCCATGGCGGGCGACGGCAGTGTCGATGAAGAGAGTCTGCGTGGGCTGGTCGACTGGCATGTCGAGCAGGGGACGGACGCCATCGTGGCTGTCGGCACCACCGGCGAATCCGCCACCCTGGACGAGCGGGAGCACTGCCGGGTGATCCGGCAGGTGATCGAGTTTGCAGCCGGGCGGGCCCCGGTGATCGCTGGCACCGGCGCCAATTCCACCACCGAGGCGATCAGCCTCACCGAGTGTGCGCGGGAGGCGGGTGCCGATGCCTGTCTGCTGGTTACCCCCTACTATAACAAGCCGACCCAGGAGGGGCTGTTCCTGCACCACAAGGCGGTGGCAGAGGCGGTGGCGGTACCCCAGATTCTCTACAACGTGCCCGGACGGACCGCATGTGACATGCTGCCGGAGACCGTCGGCCGGCTTTCCAAGGTCCCCAATATCGTCGGGATCAAGGAGGCGACCGGGGAGATCGAGCGGGTCGCCACCATCCGCACCCTGTGTGGCGATGAGTTCGACATCATCGGTGGAGACGACGCCACTGCCAGGGAGCTGGTACTGGCGGGGGGGCGGGGAGTGATCTCCGTCACCGCCAACGTGGCGCCGGCGGCGATGCACCAGATGATCACGGCCGCGCTGCGGGGTGACGAGGCGACGGCGCTAAAGATCGACCGGCGCCTGGCGCTATTGCACCGCGACCTGTTCCTCGAGGCCAACCCGATCCCGGTGAAGTGGGCCCTGGCCGAGATGGGGATGATCCCGGATGGTATCCGCCTGCCCCTGACCTGGCTGTCAGAACGGTACCACGAGGTAGTGCGCCAGGCATTGCGCCAGGCGGAGGTCATCTGAATGATCATGGCCGCAACGCTGTTCAGACCGCTTGTCGCTCTGTTGCTGCTGGCGGGGCTCGCCGGCTGCGGCATGATGCCGAGCACCGACAAGATCCTCCCGGACAAGAAAGTGGAGTACAAGAAGAGCAAGGAGGCGACACGGGACCTGGAGATTCCGCCGGACATGACCCGCAGCAGCATCAACGATGAGCTGGTGATCCCGGATGCCCGCACGCCGACCGAGTCCACCCTGTCGGGGTTCGAGACGCGCCAGAAGGTAGCAACCAGGGGGCGCAGGGGTGGCATAGAAGGGGTATTGCCCGAGTTCAAGGATATCGAGCTGAAGCGGGATGGCCAGGAGCGCTGGCTGGTGATCAAGGCGGAGCCGGAGGATGTCTGGTACAAGGTGGCGGATTTCTGGCAGGAAAACGGCATCCTGCTGGAGGAGCAGGACCCGACGGTGGGTATCATGGTGACCGACTGGATCGAAAACCGGGCTGACATCAGGAACGATTTCATCACCGACCTGTTCCGTAATGTCTTCGACGGGCTCTACTCTGCATCGACCCGGGATCAGTTCCGGGTCCGTATCGAACCGGGTGAAGTGTCGGAAACCACTGAGCTCTATCTGACCCAGCGGGGGATGGAGGAGGCGATCATCCAGGATGGTCAGGGTATGGTGGAGCGCACGGTCTGGAACCCGAGACCGCCGGACCCGGGTCTGGAGGCGGAGATGCTGCGCCGTCTAATGATCTACATGGGGACCAGCGAGGCGGTGGCGAGCAGCGAGCTGTCGCGAAAGGCCGGTCCGGCCCGTCATCGGGCGCGGCTGAACAACAGCAATGGCCGTGTCTCCCTGGTCGTCGATGAAGGGATAGACCGGACCTGGCGCCTCACGGGCGTGGCCCTGGACCGGGTGGGCTTTGCGGTGGAGGACCGGGATCGCACCGAAGGTATCTATTACGTCCGCTACAACGACCCGATGAAGGGTGTGAAGGATGAGGGCATGCTGGACAAGCTGGCCTTCTGGAGGGACAAGGATGCGGACATCGACAAGGAGAACCAGTATCAGGTCAGCCTGCAGCCGCAGGTGGATGAGAGCACCCTGGTGACGGTGAAGAATATCAACGGGGAGGAGGACAACTCCGAGACCGCCAGGCGGATTCTGACCCTGATACAGGAACAGATTCGCTGACCGGTAACAGACGGTTGCGCTTCATCTCGCTGGGAAGCGGCAGCCGGGGTAATGCCACCCTGATCGAGACCGCGGAGACCCGGCTGCTGCTCGACTGCGGTTTCGCGGCCCGGGAGCTGGAACGCCGGCTGGCGCAGCTGGAGCTGGAGGCGGACACCCTGGATGGGATCCTGGTTACCCACGAGCACCAGGACCATGTGCGGGGCGTGGGTCCTCTCTCCCGGCGCTACAGACTGCCGGTGTGGCTCACCCATGGCACCTTCCGCTCGGGGCGCCTCGGCCACTTGCCGGAGGTGCGGATGATCCACGCCCACCAGCCCCCGTTCCGCATCGGCGACATCCAGGTGCTGCCCTACCCGGTACCGCACGATGCCCGCGAGCCGGTACAGTTCGTGTTTCGCCATGGTGCCGCACGGCTGGGAGTGCTGACAGATGCCGGCATGATCACAGCGCACACCATCGGTGTGCTGGAAGGGTGCAGGGCGCTGCTGCTGGAGTGCAACCACGATCCCGGGATGCTGGCCCGCGGACCCTACCCGCCGTCGCTGCAGCGACGGGTCGGTGGCGACCTGGGACACCTGAGCAACGGTCAGGCGGCGGCGCTGCTGAAGCGGCTGGATCATGCGGGGCTGGAGCACCTGGTGGCCGCCCACCTGAGTGAGAAGAACAATACCCCGGAGCTGGCCTGCGAGGCCCTGACCGAGGCGGTTCCCGGGCTGGAGCCGCGCCTCGCCCTCACCCACCAGGATCAGTCGAGCGGCTGGTTCGAGTTATAGCGGCAAAGCAACCCATGTCATTCAAAAGCCAACTCTTGCCACGCCGGTCCCGCTACTTCAGAGGGCAGCGCTGGGTCAATATCGGTTTACGTACCCTGCACCTGATTGGCATCGCTGGGCTTGGTGCGGGGTTTCTCTATGTCGGAGTAGACCAGAGCTGGCGCCTCTATCTGCTGTTGACCCTGCTCTCGGGAACGGGTCTGATCCTGATCTCCATCTGGAACAATGGGATCTGGCTGCTGCAGCTGCGGGGGCAGGCGATCCTGCTGAAGCTGCTGCTGCTGGGGCTGATCCCACTCTGGCCCGGGCTGAAGCTGCCGCTGTTCATCGGGGTTCTCCTGATCTCCGGCCTCATCTCTCACGCGCCGGCGAACGTCCGTTACTACTCCCTCTATCATCGCCGCTGCATCTGACCGCTCTGGAGAGCCGCCGAGGGGGTGATCTCCGGGCAGCCAATTGCTGTATCATGGCGCCTTTCCGCTCAACACTGAAAGCCAGGTGCAAGATGCTCACTCTACGTGGTGCCCCCGCCCTCTCCGATTTTCGTCTCAACAAGTTGAGACAGCGCCTGGTCGGGGCCATTGGCCGGCGGCTGGCGCTGTATACGGAGTTCGTGCATTTTGCCGAACTGGAGCAGGCGCTGACCCCCGAAGAGCAGCAGGTACTGGAGCGGCTGCTGCAGTACGGGCCCCGGCGCCAGGCCCACCCGCCGGAAGGCACGCTGCTGCTGGTGGTGCCGCGGCCCGGGACCATCTCCCCCTGGTCTTCGAAGGCCACCGATATTGCCCACAACTGTGGTCTGACCAATGTGAACCGGCTGGAGCGGGGCATCGCCTACTACCTGTCACCGGCCAACGGCGATCTGGACGACCGGGAGCTGATCGCCGCCATGGAGGCGCTGCACGACCGGATGACGGAAGCGGTCTTTTTCGAGGCGGGAGATGCCGTCAGCCTGTTCACCCACGCCGAACCTCGCCCCTTCACCCGGGTGGATGTGATGGGTAGCGGGAAACCGGCGCTGGTCCACGCCAACGGAGAGCTGGGGCTGGCCCTCTCCGACGATGAGATCGACTACCTGGTGGAGAGCTTCCAGGCCCTGGGGCGTAACCCCGCGGATGTGGAGCTGATGATGTTCGCCCAGGCCAACTCTGAGCACTGCCGCCACAAGATATTCAATGCCGACTGGATCATCGATGGGGAACGCCAGCCCCGTTCCCTGTTCCAGATGATCCGCAACACCACCGATCGCTCACCGGAGGGGGTGCTCTCCGCCTACAAGGACAATGCGGCGGTGATGGCGGGACCCGAAGGGGAGCGTTTCATCCCGGCCCCCGGGGATCACGCCTACGGCTACGCCCGGGAACGGCTCCACATCCTGATGAAGGTGGAGACCCACAATCACCCCACTGCCATCTCCCCCGGACCGGGGGCGGCCACCGGCTCCGGCGGCGAGATCCGTGACGAAGGGGCCACCGGGCGGGGCTCCAGGCCAAAGGCCGGGCTGACCGGTTTTTCCGTCTCCAATCTGAGGATCCCCGGGGCGGAGCAGCCCTGGGAGCGGGATCACGGCAAGCCCGGGCGCATCGCCTCCGCCCTGGAGATCATGCTGGAGGGGCCGATCGGCGGGGCCTCCTTCAACAACGAGTTCGGACGTCCCAACCTGTGCGGCTATTTCCGTACCTACGAGGAGCGGGTGCCCGGCCCGACCGGTGACGAACTGCGGGGCTACCACAAGCCGATCATGCTGGCGGGTGGCCTCGGTACCATCCGCGAGGAGCAGATCGAAAAGTGCAGAGTTCCCGCCGGTTCTCCGCTGGTGGTGCTGGGTGGTCCGGCGATGCTGATCGGGCTGGGTGGGGGGGCTGCCTCCTCCATGACCAGCGGCACCTCGGCCGAAGATCTGGATTTTGCCTCGGTACAGCGCTCTAACCCGGAGATGGAGCGGCGCTGCCAGGAAGTGATCGACCGCTGCTGGGCCCGGGGCGAGGAGAACCCGATCCTGTTCATCCACGACGTGGGGGCGGGTGGCCTCTCCAACGCCCTGCCGGAGCTGGTCCACGACTCCGCCCGCGGTGGCCGTTTCGAGCTGCGGGCGATACCCAACGACGAGCCGGGCATGTCGCCGTTGGAGATCTGGTGCAACGAGGCTCAGGAGCGCTACGTCATGGCGGTGGCGATTGACT
Organism: Sedimenticola sp.; assembly: GCA_030619405.1. Lineage (GTDB taxonomy): Bacteria > Pseudomonadota > Gammaproteobacteria > Chromatiales > Chromatiaceae > JAUXBK01. Next base: position 6,669 of record JAUXBK010000093.1, read on the forward strand.
GGCTGGAGGAGTTTCGGGCGATCTGCGAGCGGGAGCGTTGCCCTTACGCGGTGGTGGGGGAGGCTATCGAGGATGAGGAGCTGCTGCTGGGGGACGGGCTGTTCGACAACAACCCCATCGACATCCCGATGGCGCTGCTGTTCGGCAAGCCGCCCGGGATGCTGCGGGAGGTGAAGCGGCACCCCTTCGAGAAGCAGGAGCTGGCGTTGAGGGGGGTGGAGCTGAAGCAGGCGGCATTGAGGGTGTTGCGGCTCCCCACAGTGGCCAACAAGAGCTTTCTGATCTCGATCGGGGATCGCTCCATCACCGGCCTGGTGGCCCGTGACCAGATGGTCGGACCCTGGCAGGTGCCGGTGGCCGATGTGGCCGTGACCCTCTCCGATTACCTGGGCTTCAGCGGCGAGGCGATGGCCCTGGGTGAGCGGGCCCCGCTGGCCCTGCTGGATGCCCCCGCATCCGGCCGCGTGGCCATCGGTGAAACCCTGACCAACCTGGCCGCCGCCGATATCGATGCCATCGGTGACATCAGACTCTCCGCCAACTGGATGGCCCCGGCGGGCCATCCGGGTGAGGATGCCCGGCTCTATGACACGGTGAGGGCGGTGGGCATGGAGCTCTGCCCCGCCCTGGGTATCGCCATTCCCGTGGGAAAGGACTCCATGTCCATGAAGAGCGTCTGGGAGCAGGATGGGGAACAGCGGCAGGTGACCGCGCCCCTGTCACTCATCATCAGCGGTTTCGCTCCGGTCACGGATGTGCGGTGTACCCTGACCCCCCGCCTGCGCACCGACCGGGGTGACAGCGACCTGATCCTGATCGACCTGGGCAAGGGGGCCAACCGCCTCGGCGGGTCAGCCCTGGCCCAGGTCTACCAACAGCTGGGGCAACACGCCCCGGATCTGGATGACCCGGGAATGATGCAGCGGTTCTTCGCGGCGATCCGGGAACTCAGCCGCAGCGACCTGCTGCTGGCCTACCACGATCGCTCCGATGGCGGCCTGTTCGTCACCCTGTGCGAGATGATTTTCGCCGGGCGCTGTGGTGCGACGATCCAGATCGAAGGGTTGGGGGAGGGTCACCTGGCACCCCTGTTCAGTGAAGAGCTGGGGGTGGTGATCCAGGTCTTCCACCAAGACACGGACGAGGTGCTGAAGCTGCTGCACGACGCCGGACTGGGGAACCACAGCTATGTGATCGGAACCCACAGTGACGACCAGCAGCTGGAGATCCGTCGTGAGCGGAAACTGCTCTTCTCCGCCAGCCGGGTGGAGTTGCAGCAGGCGTGGTCAGAGACCACCCGGGAGATGCAGGCGCTACGGGACAACCCGGCCTGTGCCCGGGAGGAATTCGAGCGTATCGCCGATGACGACGACCCGGGGATTCAGGTGCGGTTGAGCTTCGATCCGGAAGAGGATGTGGCCGCCCCGCTGATCGCCAGTGGCCGGCGGCCGCCGATGGCCATCCTGCGGGAACAGGGGGTCAACGGCCAGATCGAGATGGCCAATGCCTTTTATCGGGCAGGTTTCGACTGCGTCGACGTCCACATGTCGGACATCCTCTCCGGGCGGGTGACGCTGGAGCGGTTCAAGGGGCTGGTGGCCTGTGGCGGCTTCTCCTACGGTGACGTGCTGGGTGCCGGCGAGGGGTGGGCCAAGTCCATCCTCTTCAACCCCCGGGCCCGGGACCAGTTCCAGGCCTTCTTCGAGCGGTCGGACAGTTTTGCGCTGGGGATCTGCAACGGCTGCCAGATGCTCTCCAACCTGCATCAGCTGATCCCTGGCACGGCGCAGTGGCCCCGCTTCGTGCGCAACCGCTCGGAGCAGTTCGAGGCCCGTTTCGTCACGCTGGAGATCCCGGACAGCCCCTCTCTTCTGCTGCAGGGAATGGCAGGCTCCCGGCTGCCGATCGCGGTGGCCCACGGTGAGGGACGGGCGGAGTTCCGGGATCAGGAGCACCTGGAAAGGGCCAGAACTCAGGTGGCCCTGCGCTACCTGGAGAACAGTGGCGAGGTGGCCACCCGTTACCCGGCCAACCCCAACGGCTCCCCGGAGGGGATTGCCGGCCTGACCAGTGCCGACGGGCGGGTCACCATCATGATGCCCCACCCGGAGCGGGTAGTGCGCCGGGTGCAGAACTCCTGGTACCCGGAAGGGGAGGGGGAGGACGGCCCCTGGATGCGGCTGTTTCGGAACGCCAGAAAAATGTACTAGGGGACGGCCGGAGCACAAACAGGCTGTCGAAGGCCGAGTCGATTTTGGGGACTGGGATGTTCCAAAATCTTTCACGAGGTCGAAGACTCGCTTGGGAATTCGGAATTGCACGAAAAAAATCTTGAAAAGGGGTTGCCAGAAGAAGGGGAAGGTTGTAGCATTCGCGCTTCAAAGTTGCGGGGTGGAGCAGTCTGGCAGCTCGTCGGGCTCATAACCCGAAGGTCGTAGGTTCAAATCCTGCCCCCGCTACCAATTTTGATGCATGAAAATCAACGGCTTAGAGGTTAGCTCCTCTAGGCCGTTTTTCTTTTTGGGTCGTCTTTTTCATAGCGTTCTCCTTTGAGGCTATCCTCAAAATTCCCGCTAGATCCCCGTAGAGATCAAGAGACAGTTCTTTC
>JAUXBK010000110.1 GCA_030619405.1 Sedimenticola sp.
CCGTATAGCGATATGAAAAATCTTGGGAATCACAATAAGGATTCCACGCAATTTTTCATTCGCTCTACGAAACAATAGCTTGCACTCTGTACGCACGACTACCTGCAGGATCTAGGTATCATCATAAGGGTTATCTGAACAGATCCTCTTTCTCTTCCCGCCCTACCTGGGTTTCGGGGCGGAACAGTTTGAAATCCGGATGACAGACCCGATTTCTGCCCTCTTTCTTGGCTTGATAGAGGAAACTATCCGTCTGCTCTATGAAGGCATCCATCTCCAGGGTATCGCCCTTCCTGTAGACATTGACCCCCATACTCGCCGTAGCCGAAATGGTAACGCTGTCCAGTTCCAACGGTGTCCCCGCGATTGCGGTTCGCAGCCGGTTCGCGGCACTGACTGCCCGTGGAAGCGGCGTGGCAGGCAGGATCAGCGCAAACTCCTCCCCGCCATAGCGACAGGGGACATCGATTTTGCGTAGCATACCCGCAATCAACCGGGCACAGTGACGCAACACCCGGTTACCGGTCTCGTGGCCCCACTGATCATTTATCCGCTTGAAGTGGTCCAGGTCAACCATCACCAGGGCGGCCGGTTGCCCACTGCGGCGGGTGCGCTCCCACTCCTGTTCCATCATGCGCGAAAAATGGCGATAGTTATACAGGCCGGTCAGGGCATCCGTGTGCACCTGTTCCGCGAGCATCTCCATCCGGCTGCGGGCGTACGCCAGCTCATCGAGCCTTGGGCAGTCCGCTTCACCTACCGGACAGATCCTTGTTTCGTTGTCGCTGATGTCCATCGACCGGCAGCCCTGACCTCGGATTGGGGGGGAATTTATACAAATATAGCATTGTGCCCTCGTAACCGTTCAGCCCCCCCGCCTCAAATCCCCTCTCCCTCAGGGAGACGACTCCATGGATGGAGGAGGTAGGGCGACGCAGGACGCCAAAGCCGAGGGTTAGGGTGAGAGGTTCAAAACGGCAGGGGGACTGAACGGTTACGTGCCCTCAGCGCCTGGCTGATTTCACCCCTAAGATGATATCTGAATTGTAGTGGTGACAGCACAAAAAAACGGGCACCGAAGCGCCCGTTTCGTTTTTCGAGGGTATAAACCTCAGCGGCCGGAACCGCGGGAGCCGACAAACTCGGGGTAGGCCTCCAGACCACACTCGCCGATATCGACGCCCTCGAACTCTTCCTCTTCCGAGACACGAATTCCGACGGTCACCTTGAGAATCATCCAGGTGACAAGACTGGCTGCGAAGACCCAACCGAAGATCACCAGCAGACCGGTAACTTGCGCACTGAAAGTGGCATCACTGTTGGAGAAGGGCACCGCCAGCAGACCCCACATGCCTACCACACCGTGCACAGAGATGGCACCAACTGGATCGTCGACCCGTATCTTGTCGATGGTGATGATGGAGAAGACCACCAGCACGCCACCGATCGCACCGACGATGGTGGCCCACAGAGGGGTGGGGGCCAATGGTTCAGCCGTGATCGCCACCAGACCCGCCAGGGCACCGTTGAGGGTCATGGTCAAATCCGCCTTACCGAAGATCATACGGGCTGCCAACAGCGCCGCCACCACTCCGCCGGCCGCCGCAGCATTAGTATTGACGAATACCGCCGCCACCGCATTGGCTTCACCCACATTAGAGAGAATGAGTTCGGAACCACCATTGAAGCCAAACCAGCCCAGCCAGAGGATAAAGGTACCCAGGGTGGCCATGGGCATGTTGGCACCGGGGATGGCCCGGATCTCGCCATTGGGCCCGTACTTACCCTTGCGTGCACCGAGCAGCAGCACACCGGCCAGGGCAGCGGAAGCGCCAGCCAGATGCACTACACCGGAACCGGCGAAGTCCTGGAACCCCAATTCGTCCAGAAAACCACCGCCCCACTTCCAGTAACCCTGAAGGGGGTAGATAAGACCAGTCATCACCACCGCGAACCAGAGGAAGCTCCACAGCTTCATACGCTCGGCCACGGCACCGGAAACGATGGACATGGCAGTGGCCACGAACACCACCTGGAAGAAGAAATCGGACATGCCGGAGTAGTAGTCTCCTTCATACCAGGTCGCTGGGTCCTGTGCCAGCACGGCGGCAGGATCGTTGTCGCCGCCGAACATGAAGGAGAAATCCAGTGCGGGGATGATGCCGTTGCCCCCATCCGGATACATGATGTTGTAGCCCATCAGCATGTACATGATACAGGCGATGGCGAACAGGGCGATGTTCTTGGTCAGGATCTCAGCGGTGTTCTTGGCCCGGACCAGACCCGCCTCGAGCATAGCAAAACCTGCTGCCATCCACATGACCAGCGCGCCGGACACCAGGAAATAGAAGGTGTCGAGCGCATAACGAAGATTGAGAATGTCTTCCATTGATGAAAAACCTCTAGCGGTTCAAGGACAAGGTGTCAGAGTGCCTCCGCGCCGGTTTCACCGGTGCGGATGCGGACCACCTGATCCAGGTTGGAGACAAAGATCTTGCCATCGCCGATCTTGCCGGTCTTGGCAGCACCCGAAATGGCGTCGATCGCCTGATCCACCTGGTCGGCGGAAACCGCCACCTCGATCTTGATCTTGGGCAGAAAATCGACCACATATTCGGCCCCGCGATAGAGCTCCGTGTGCCCCTTCTGACGCCCAAACCCCTTGACCTCCACCACGGTGATGCCGGAGGTGCCTATTTCAGAGAGCGCCTCACGCACATCATCCAGCTTGAAGGGCTTGATGATTGCTGTTACCAGTTTCATTACCTATATTTCTCCTCGATTCAGGATCGTTCTTGCTCAAAACGGTTCAAAACCATGATGGACCGGTAGCACGGCCCGCCTGTGGGGTTATTAAGCAGATCTCATGCCATTAACGATTTCTTTATTACTTTCAAGTGGATAAATGTTATCTTGAAGCCATTGAACACATTGCATGCACCAAATTGGACAGTAGAATGTTGCAGCACCAGAATGATGCGCCATTTTGGTGCGCTACCTCTCTACCCCATCCCCGCCCGCTTTTTTTCGACGCACCAGCCGCTGCAGAGTCAGTCCTGTTGCGGTTACCCCGGGTCCCGTACTGGACAACCGACGTCTGCGCCGCTAAGGTGCCTGCATGATGGATCCCAAGCTGTTAGATGACCTGGCCAAGCGGGTCGCGGGGAGCCTGCCCGGCAGTATCCAGCTGTTGCAACAGGATCTCCAGAAGAACCTTCGCTCGGCCCTGGAGAGCGGGCTATCCCACCTGGATCTGGTGACCCGGGAGGAGTTTGACGTGCAGAGCGCGGTGCTCGCCCGCACCCGGGAGAAACTGGAGCGGCTGGAACAACAGGTCGCCGAACTTGAACAGGCCCGCAAAAAGTCGGGTGAGTAACAACAAGGCGTTGCCAGTCTGAACCCGATCTAATAACAGTGGTAACCGTTCACGGTTATCAGTTTTCGGTTAATAAAACAGGAAGTTAGATATATTTTCCGGGCAGGGTGCGAAAGAACTGATTCAGGAATCCATATGGTTCGTTGAAAAACCGTAAACTGTTAACCGTGAACTGTAGTGATACAAACCGACACCAAGGAAGGTGCCCATGTCTCTCGCCGTACTCTTCAGCCGCGCCCGCAACGGCGTGGATGCCCCGCTGGTCACCGTCGAACTCCATCTCTCCGGCGGCCTGCCGGCGCTCGCCATCGTCGGGCTCCCGGAGATGGCGGTCCGGGAGAGCCGGGAACGAGTGCGCGGCGCCCTGATCAATTCCCGCTTTGAATTCCCGGCCAGGCGCATCACCATCAACCTGGCCCCGGCCGATCTCCCCAAAGAGGGAGGGCGCTTCGACCTGCCCATCGCCCTGGGCATACTGGCCGCCTCCGGTCAGATACCGGAAGCGGGACTCCGCCGCTTTGAGTACATTGGAGAGCTGGCGCTCTCCGGGGAATTGCGCCCCGCCAGGGGGGTGCTACCGGTGGCGCTGGCCGCAAGAGATGCCGGCCGATCCCTGATACTTCCTCAGGACAACGCGGCCGAGGCGGCGCTGGTGGAAGGGCTGGAGGTCTACCCCGCCACCCATCTGCTGGACGTGTGTGACCACCTGATACAGGGTAACCGGATTCCCGCTTACCGGGAACAACCGGCAACCACCTCCGGCCCCGATATCCCTGACCTGTCAGAGGTAAAGGGGCAACCCCACGCCAAACGCGCTTTGGAGATCGCTGCCGCTGGCAATCACAGCCTGCTGATGATCGGCCCCCCGGGTTCCGGCAAATCGATGCTGGCCAGTCGCATTCCCGGCATCCTGCCTCCCATGACAGAACAGGAGGCACTGGAGACGGCGGCGGTGCTCTCCATCAGCAGCCAGGGGTTCCGCTCGGAGGAGTGGAAAAGGCGCCCTTTCCGCTGCCCGCACCACACCGCCTCCGGTGTCGCCCTGGTCGGCGGCGGCAGCAATCCCCTCCCGGGTGAGATCTCTCTGGCCCACAACGGCGTACTGTTCCTGGATGAGTTGCCCGAGTTCGACCGGCGGGTCCTGGAGGTACTGCGCGAACCTCTGGAGAGCGGCCGGATCACCATCTCCCGCGCCGCCCGCCAGGCAGACTTCCCGGCCCGCTTCCAGCTGGTATCGGCGATGAACCCCTGTCCCTGCGGTTATCTGGGGGATGACAGCGGCAGGATCTGCCGCTGCGCCGAAGACCAGGTGGCGCGCTACCGGGCCCGAATCTCCGGCCCGTTGCTGGACCGGATAGACATGCACATCGAAGTCCCCCGAATGAAACCGGAACTGCTCTCCAGTGAGGGCAGGCCGCCGGAAGAGTGCAGCGCCGATGTGCGCCAGCGGGTGGTGACCTGTCGACGACTGCAAATGAAGCGCAACGACTGCGCCAACAGCCTGCTGCAGGGCAAAAACCTGGAGCAGCAGTGCCGGCTGGAGAAGGATACGCAGGCACTGCTATTCCGAGCCATGGAGCAGCTGGGGCTCTCCGCCCGTGCCTACCACCGTATCCTGCGGCTGGCGCGGACTATCGCCGACCTGGGACAGTCTGACACCATCCAGTCGTCCCATCTCAGCGAAGCGATCGGCTATCGAAGGCTGGACCGAAGGGAGTGATGCGAGCACTTGCAGGAAGATGAAGCACAACGGGGGCCATAGGTTTAGAATAGAGGTGTTGAGGATATTGGAGAAAGACCATGAAAAGATCAGTGACTTCTCTTGGAGCAATCCTGCTTCTCGTATTCACTAACGCGGCTTTGGCCTGGGGGCAATATGATCAGATGCTCTTCAGATCACAAGGATGGCAGAGCGGACCGGCGGTGTCGGCCGCCTTCTATGTTGAACAGCAGCAATGGCCGGCCGGTTACGGTATCAGGCTCTACCTCCCGGCTCGCAGAACAGCGGATATCCACATTAGCGTGGAGGGCAGCAGCCTCCTCATCCGCAGCGAGATAGAGGAGCAACTGGCACCTGGGGGTGTACCGGGGCCGATGTTCATGCAGTTCGGCAGCTTCAGCCAGTGGTTGACCTTGCCACCGGATGCCGATATGAATCAGATGAAACTCACCAGCCGGGATGGCGTGATCGGCATCTTCATTCCGAGGAAGCGTTAGTTCTACTTTGTCAGATTAACGGGAGCGGAAGTAAAAATATGTTGATGACCAATCTGGAGTCCGTCCCCGGACGAACCATCGTACGTCACCTGGGGCTGGTGCAAGGAAGCACCGTGCGCGCCAAGAACATCGGCAGGGACATCATGGCCGGGTTGAAAAACCTGGTTGGCGGTGAGCTGAAGGGCTATACCGAACTGTTGCAGGAGGCCCGCCAGGAGGCCTTGGAGCGCCTGACTCAGCAGGCCGCCGAGGTCGGCGCCAATGCGGTGCTGAACGTACGGTTCACCACCTCGTCGGTGGCCCAAGGTGCGGCGGAGTTGCTGGCCTACGGTACTGCGGTTGAGTTGGACTAATCGACTATGTATGAACTGGGCATACTACTGATCCTGTTGACCGTCGGCTACATCTTCGGCCGCATCGCAGAACAGCGTCACTATCGGTCCATCATCCGTCGCGAGGCCGCCTTCCGGCGCATTCCGGTATTCGCTACCCGCCACCTGCCCGACGACCTGGAACCCGGTGTCCGTACCACGCTGGTAACCGGCAGCGTGGTGATCTCCGTGGACTACTTCAAGCGCTTCCTTGCCGGGCTCAGGATGTTGATCGGTGGTCGCCTTAAGTCCTACGAGAGCCTAATCGACCGTGCCCGCCGCGAGGCGGTGCTGCGCCTTCAGGACCAAGCCAGGCGCAAAGGGGGAAACAGGGTATTCAACGTTAAATTCGAGACCGCCTCGATCTCCAAAGGGGCCAAGAACACGGTCGGCTCAGTCGAGGTACTGGCCTATGGCACCGCGGTGATCCCGCCACACCGATCCACAGCGGAGTAGAGCCCGATCCCGAAGGGCATCAATACCAGCGAACGCACCCTCTCCCGCCCTCTGCCCTCTGTCCCCTGTCCCCTGCCCTCTGTCCTCTGTCTTCTGACCCCCCACCCTTGTAAACTCCCTCGCCATGCTTAGCTTCAGTCACCTCAGTCTGCGACGCGGCGCTCGTCTCCTCTTTACCGATGCCAATTTCTCCATCCACCCAGGGCAACGGGTCGGGGTGACCGGGGCGAACGGCTGCGGCAAGTCCAGCCTGTTCGGGCTGATTCTGGATCAGGTTCATGCCGATGCCGGGGAGCTCTATCTGCCCCGGGAATGGGTCATTGCCCATCTGGCCCAGGAGACGCCTTCCGACCCCCGGCCTGCCATCGAATACGTGCTGGACGGAGACGTGGGGTTGCGCGAGGTCGAATATCTGCTGTCGGCGGCAGAACAGGCGGACGATGGGCGCCGCATCGGTGAACTGCACAGTCGCATGGATGCCATCGGCGGCTACAGTGCCCGCTCCCGTGCCACGCGCCTGATCCACGGCCTGGGCTTCCACCCGGGCGAAGAGACGCGGCCGCTGGAACAGTTCTCCGGGGGCTGGCGCATGCGCCTCAATCTGGCGCGGGCACTGATGTGCCGTTCCGATCTGTTGCTGCTGGACGAACCCACCAATCATCTCGACCTGGACGCCGTGATCTGGCTGGAAGAGTGGCTGAAAGGGTATCAGGGAACCCTGCTGCTGATCTCCCATGACCGGGACTTCCTGGATGCGGTCTGCAGTCACATCGCCCAGATCGAGCAGGGCAGGATCACGCTCTACAGCGGTAATTACTCCACATTCGAGCGGATCCGGGCCGAGCGGCTGGCCAATCAGCAGGCTGCCCACGAAAAACAGCAGCGTGAGATCGCCCACATTCAGAGCTATGTGGAACGGTTTCGGGCCAAGGCAACCAAGGCCAGCCAGGCCCAAAGCCGGCTGAAGGCACTGGAGCGGATGGAGCAGATTGCCCCCGCCCATGTGGACTCACCCTTTCACTTCAGTTTCAAACCACCACTGAAGAACCCATCCCCCCTGCTGCGGCTGGAGAAATGCAGTGCGGGCTACGGTGAAACCCAGGTTCTGAAGCGGATCAGCCTCAGCCTGGCACCCGGCGACCGTATCGGACTGCTGGGCCCGAACGGGGCCGGAAAATCCACCCTGATCAAACTGCTGGCGGGTGGGCTCACCCCCCGGGAAGGCTCACGGGAACCGGCCCAGGAGCTCAGAATCGGTTACTTTGCCCAGCACCAGCTGGAGCAGCTGCGCAGCGACCAGACACCGCTGGAACACCTGCTGCGGCTCGACCCCCAGGCCCGGGAGCAGGAACTGCGCAACTATATCGGTGGTTTCGGTTTCTCGGGCGAACGGGCAGAGAGCCCGGTCACCCCTTTCTCCGGCGGCGAGAAGGCACGCCTGGTACTGGCCCTGCTGGTCTATCAGCGACCCAATCTGCTGCTGCTGGACGAGCCCACCAACCACCTGGACCTGGAGATGCGACACAGTCTGAGTCAGGCGCTGCAGGGGTTCGAGGGAGCCATGGTGATCGTCTCCCACGACCGACACCTGCTGCGCAGCAGCTGCGACCTGTTGCTGTTGGTGGATGGTGGCAGGGTAGACGAGTTCAGGGACGACCTGGATGACTATCCCCGCTGGCTGGCCGAACGCAGAGCTGCAACGCAGCCAGCCATTGACGAGACACTCCCCTGCGACAAGGCTCACAGTGCCACCTCCCGCAAGGAACGTAAACGCCAGGAGGCACGCCGGCGCCGTCAACTGCAACCACTACGCAATGAACTCAGACAACTGGAGGCGCGGCTGGATGAGCTCGGGCAGCGCCAGAAAGCGCTGGAACAGAAGCTGACTCAGAGGGAGCTCTACGGCGAAGCCAGCAAGGAGCGCCTGAAGGAGCTGCTGACCGAGAAGGTGGAGGTGGATCGGCTGCTCAGCGATACGGAAGAGGCGTGGATGGAGATGGGGGAACGCCTCGAGTCGGCGGAAAAC
>JAUXBK010000165.1 GCA_030619405.1 Sedimenticola sp.
CAGGGTAAACGGGTGCACATAGAACTGGGCAATGGGGTTGCTCTCGCCCACCAGCCGGAAGAACTGGCGCTCAGTCGCCTCCAGCGCCGCATCCGGCATCATGTTGAGCAGGCCGATATGCAGTTCGCGGATGTGCTGGTGGAGTGCCCGCCCCGTCTCCAGGATGGTCTGACCGCCCTGGCGCAGGCGTTCGAAGGTGGGGAGTGCAGTGTGTGCTACCAGTGGCATCTCGGTTGCGTCCTGATCAGTTTCCGGGTGGTCGGGAGAGGGTCTGTTCCAGCAGGTCGAGGAAATCCGCCTCATCCCGTACCTGGCTGACTTCATGCGAGGTGACCGTGTAGCCATGGGGCGCTGCGATGGCCTCATAGCAGGGAATCCGGGAACGGAACAGTCGGGGAAAGATCCAGCGGGTAAATTCGTCCGGGTCCATCTCGGCCGCGTATTGCAGCCCCTGCTCTTCAAGATAGGTTGTCATCTGCTCCGCCAGGAAGCCGGGACGGAAGTAGAGGGGTTTGGGAGCGCGCTGGGCGCGCTGAATCAACACCATCTCCTGTTCCGGGCGAGTAACCTTGATATAGAGGATCAGCGTGTGACGGGCCAGCAGTTCGATCATGGCAGGCTCCTCCAGATCACACAGGCTGCCGGCCACGTCGTTCACCAGATGCTGATAGCCGTAGATCTCCTGGGCCTTGCGGATGAATACCGGGACGTCGTTTACGGCGTCGATCTCCGCCTGCCGATAGAGCGCCTGGCGGCGTTTGAACTCCGCCAATGGTACTCCCCCCAGCTCCGGGTTTCCCGGTTTTCCCACGAAACTGAGTACTGCCCCCAGGTCGTCCACCTTGAGGTTGTTGCGGAAGTAGACCCAGTCCTTGCGCAGCAGATCGCGCAGAAACGGCACCTGCATCACCTGCTGTTTGATCAGGTCCATGATCGGCTCGTCCAGGTAACGGGTGCCGATGCGGTAGTCCACCGAGTAGTGAAACCAGTTTTGCTGGCGCAGCGTACAGGCGAGGTGGGTCTTGCCCACCCCGGACATGCCCAGCAGGGTGATGTTCCGGTGCTTCCAGGCCCTGAATTGGTCCAGGCTCAGTTTCACGTGCTCCTGCTCTCCTATTCGGTCGCCGCGGCCTGCTTGTAGTCGTACTTTTCCACCATCCGGTAGACGCTGCGTTCGCTGATGCCGAGTACCCTGGCCACTTGCGAACGGTGTCCCGAGTAACGATCGAGCAGCATGCCGAGATACCGTTTCTCGATCTCGCTCAGGGTCGGCTCTCCGTCGAAGGAGAGAGAAAAACTCGGGGATTCCCGCAACTGAGAGGCGCAGAATGCCAGGTGCTGCTCCCGAATCACCGGTGAGTCCCCGGAGAGGATGATCGCGCGCTCCACCACATTTTTCAGTTCCCGGATGTTACCCGGCCATTCGTAGGCGGTCAGCATGCGCATGGTGCTGCTGGTGAACCGCTTGTTGATGCGCCGGGAGAAATCATGGTTCTGGATGAAGTGGGTGACCAGTGCCGGGATGTCCTCCCGGCGCCGGCGCAGGGGCGGTACCTCGATCACGAAACCGGCCAGCCGGTAGTAGAGGTCACTGCGGAAGCCGCCGTTGTGGGTCAACTCCTCCAGGTTCCGGTTGGTGGCGGCCACGATGCGCACATTGGCCTGCAGATCCTTGGTGCCACCCAGCCGGCGAAAGACCCCGGTTTCCAGCACCCGCAGCAGCTTGGCCTGAATGCTGAGTTCGATTTCCCCGATCTCATCCAGAAACAGGGTCCCCCCTTCCGCCCCCTCGATCAGCCCCTTCTTCTGCCGTGAAGCATCGGTGAAGGCCCCACGTTCGTGCCCGAATACCTCGGATTCGAACAGTTTCTCCTGCAGGGTACAACAGTCGACCGCCACGAAATTACGCTGATTGCGTGAGCTGCACTCGTGGACCGCCTGGGCCACCAGTTCCTTGCCGACTCCGCTCTCGCCCTGGATCAGCACCGAGATATCGTTGGGTGCCACCGCATCGATCAGCTGCTTGACCTGCTTGAGCTCGCTGCCGGCACCGATCATGAAGCGGTCGGATCTGGACTGGAGGCGGGCCTTGCAGAACTGGTGGTCGAGTCGCAGGTCCGCATTCGCCAGTGCTCTCTCGACCACCAGTTCCAGCTCGTCCAGGGTGATGGGTTTCACCAGGTACTCGGTGGCACCGGCCTTCATCGCCTCTACGGCGTTCTGCACCGAGCCGTACGCCGTGAGCAGTATCACCGGTCGTTCCGCAGCCAGTGGCTGCAGCAGTTCCACCCCGTTGGCATCCGGCAGCCGCGCATCCATAATGATGAGTTTGGGTTCGTTGCTGTCGAGATAACGGCGGGCCGCCTTCCAGTTCAGCGCGGCTGTCGTATCGAACCCCAGGCGATCCAGCTGGTTGACCACCAGTCTGCTGAGAACCCGGTCGTCTTCGATGACAAGAATCTGCCCTTTCAACGCTGCTCCTCCATCTGCCGGTCGGGATCGCTGAAGCTGATCGTGAAACGAGTCCCTTGTCCCGTCTTGCTCTCGACTTCGATGTGACCATCGAACCGCTTTATCAGTGCCTGGGTGATGGCGAGACCAAGACCTGTGCCCTCCACCCCGTCCGCTCTTTTGCTGAAGAACGGGTCGAATATATAGCGCAGGTCTTCTTCACGAATACCGATCCCGTTGTCTTCGAAGCGGATTTCCACCCGGCCATCCACGCTGTCACTGGAGAGTGTGAGCCTACCCCCATCCGGCATGGCATGGAAGGCATTCTGTATCAGGTTGAGGGTGACGATCCGCAGATCACTCTCGTTTGCCAGCACCCTTGGATTGGCAGGAGAGAGCTGCAGATCGATCCTTATCCCGGTCTCTGACGCCTCCCATTGCAACAGAGAGGCGGTCTCTTCGATGACCTGATTGACCGATACGACCTGGGTTGCGGTGCCGGCGAACATACTCATCTTGAGCAGCCGCCCGGTGACCTCGATACAGCGGTCGATCTCCTGATCGACCAGGGTCATGCACTCTTTTATCTCCTTCGGTGTCTCTATTCCGGTATGGGATTCACTGCGCATGGCGGAGTCGAGAGCCAGCCTGACCGACGCCAGCGGGTTGTGGATCTCATGCGCGACACCAGCGGCCAGCCGGCCGATCTCCGACAGCTTCTGCTCATGGGAGAACTGCACCGTCTTTTCCAGATCCCGGATCGATTCGATGATCAACCCGCCATTTTCCCCTTCGCCATCGGGTCCATAACCGGGCATGGGAGCGGCATAGATCTCCACTGCCATCTCTTTGTCGCCGTGATGGCAGTGGCGATGAATCATTTTCATCGGCCGACCGTGTTGCCGGATCTCCTCCACCGGGCAGCTGATCATAGTGGGTGGGCAGGGTTTGTCCCGCTGGTGGCTGGAGACATAGCAGGGGACGCCAACCGCCTGTTCTGGAGAGAGTCCGAGCTGTTCGCAATAGGCCCGGTTGACCAGCAACACGTTGAACTGCCTGTCGATCACCCTGATACCATCGGGGTTGGCATCCACCAGACTCTGCAGGAACGCCTCCTTGTCCCGGGTCGCCTGCAGGCTCTCCTGCAGGTGTTCCGCCATTTCGTTGAAGCGCTCCCCGAGCCGGGCGAGTTCGTCGGCCCCTTCGATCCGCACCCGGGTACCGAGATCACCCCCTGCAATTGCGGTGCTGGCGCGGGTCAGGTGCCCGAGGGGTTTGAGCACGTACCGTCGGATGAACCACCAGCCCCCGATCAGGTTGATGAAGACCACCACGGCACCTGACCCCATCAGTGCCAGGGTGGTCTTTCCTGCCTGCTGCTGGATGTTGGAGGCGTCATAGTCCACCACCAGGGTGCCGTTGACCGGGTGCTCTGCAGCCGCTCCGTGACACTCCTTGCAGGGCGCGCGGTTCTGCACCGGCTGGATGGTGCGAAGTACCTTCTGCCCCTGATCGCCGTGCGTGAAAAAGCTGAATGGTGCGGTCGATCTGGACGGGTCGAATGTGCACTCTTCGCAGTCGATCGGGATCTGTTTGCCCAGCAGGGAATCGCGGCTGGAAAAGCGCACCTCACCGGTGCGGTTGATGATGGCAACACTGTCGATCTCTTCCTGCCTGCCGAGCTGGTGGATAATGGAACGTAACATATCCAGATCACGACGCAGCATGGCAGCTTCCAGAGAGGTCTGCAGCAGTTGATTGACCTGTTCCGCTGCCCTGTTTCGCTCCTGCTCCAGCTGGCCGCGATACATGCCGATGAACAGCACCAGGAAAACGATGGATACCGCGAGCAGACCGGCGGTAGTACCGGCGATGAACTTCCGGTTCAGGCTGGCGGATATCCAGTGAGAGAAAGCCCTGTGTGAGTTGCTGATCATCGTTTTCGGAACTCTATCTATCTTTGAGAATGGGCCGTGTCATTCTGGCAGGAACCCCTGTTTCCACCCGGCCGTGACGGATCGTTTTCTCTACTTCCTGTTCAAGTGGTTAAAGATGTTTATAATCAAGCAGGTTATGCGATCATTGGGTGCCCTGGTCCGTGTCGGGAAAGCCAATGGCATACCAATTGCACCTCAGTTGTTTCTATAAAAATACAAGAGTCTGACTTTTTTTTCCGTTTTATTTCAGGAGGAGTGATGCAAGTAATAAAAATGAAATATTCGTTCGGTAATCTGATGCCTCAGCTGTTGCTGCTGGCGGTGATCGGTTTTTTCTGTGGTCCGTCCGCTGGACAGAGCGTAACGGTACCCATGGATGATCTCAGTGGCGTGAAAGCAGAGCTGCAGCGCCACGGCTGGCGGGTGGAACAGTCACCGGAAGGCGATCTGCTGCTGTGGGCACCATCCGCTGCAGGTGACAGTGGGCGTCAGCCGGTGAGACTGAAACAGGCAGCCATTTCAGAAGGGGAGCAGATACCAGCTACGGATATCGACTTGCTACAGCGGAAGCTCAGTGAGACCGGCTGGGTGGTTCAGCGCGACGAGAGTGGCGCGCTACTGGTGCGTCGGCCGGACGACACCCGAGCCGAAACTGCGAAAGCGGAGAACGCTGGCGGTGATGGGCGGCTGGATGAGCTGAGGGCGTTGCTGAGTGCCAGTGGCTGGCGGGTAACGAAGGAGGCGGGGGGTGATCTGTTGCTCTACCCGAAATCGGGGGAAGAGACAGAAACACCGGGGGTGAAAAAGAGTGTCGATGTCCAGTTGTCAGACCGGGTCGGTCTGAAGAGTGCCCTGACCACGGCGGGCTGGGAGGTGGTCGAAAAGCGGGACGGGAGCCTGCTGCTCTATCCAAAATCCGATCAACCGGCGGATGATGTCCCATCCCCGGTTGCCGACGGCAGGGTAAACCTGCCGGTGGACACCTGGAAAGAGGCACACGATATCGCCCAATGGTGGCTGGACCGGAATGCGGCGGGGGAAGGACGTATGGTCGGCAAGGTGAGGAAGGTGAACTGGGTCTACCTGATCAGTATCGTCGAGGCGTCGACGCCTTTTCGACTTAAAAACCAGCTGGTGATCCGTGAGCAGGATGGGACAGTGGTCCCGCTCTATTGATGGTTCTGGTTGATCACGCGTGACGGAAAGGAGTCTGTCGCCTGACAGTTTGGCAGAAATAAAATCGTTCATATTTCAAGCGGATGGGATTCTATCCTCTATTTAGCTGCCATTTTGTCAGAATTTCGAACTGAGCGGTTTAGCCGGTGATCAGGATTGATGCAGAAAATAAAGGATAAAAAACAATAAGTTAATCTGTTTATTCCTGGGCTGGTACGTTGCTTGCAGCATTATTACCGCTGCATTGAAAAAAAATAATTTTCAATGAGAATTGTGAAGAGGAGGGTTCATGCTTGATTCCATGTGGGTATCCGGTATCGCGGCGGGGTTGACTGCATCATTGCTTTCTTTCGGTGCGAATGCCGAGTACCCGATTGCGGGACTGACACCTGACCAGCGCCCGGCGGGGGCCCCCATGATCGAGTGGG
>JAUXBK010000088.1 GCA_030619405.1 Sedimenticola sp.
CTTGTTTTCAAATGTTTCTTCGTGCACTTCGTGGTGATTTTTTGTCTACATTCAGACATCACCATTTCCACTCAAAATCATCTCCATAATTAGACAGGATTAACATGATTTTCAGGAAGACATTGTACGAAAGACCTGTAAATCTTGAGCAATCCTGTTAATCCTGTCATTTTATTGCTCGGTCGATGGGCTGAACTTGCCGTGAGTGTCCAATTATCGCCTGGGCACAAATATTTTTAGCTAAAAGCAATAAGTTATATATCCATGATCTCATCATGGTGTTGAGGTCTGACATTTAGAGTTGCTGAGCTTTGATGCCCCGCGTCCCGCTTCGTCGTCTTGGTTCTGCCGGGGGCACCGGTTTTTTTTCCCGGGTGGGAGCGGGGCGCCGAGCGCCCGGACGCTGGTTCCCACGCAGAGCGTGGGAACCAGATGGTTTTGGTGTTGGTTTTGATTTTGACTTTCCTAGGACCTCGGTCCTCGGTCCTAGGTCCTATCTTTCCTACCTCTAATGCCTGAAATGCCGCATCCCGGTGAACACCATGGCGATGTCGTGTTCGTCTGCCGCCGCGATCACCTCTTCGTCGCGCATGGATCCACCCGGCTGGATGACGGCCCGGATGCCGACGGCGGCCGCATTGTCCAGACCGTCACGGAACGGGAAGAAGGCATCCGAGGCCATCACCGACCCGGGTACCTCCAGCCCCGCCTGCTCCGCCTTGATGGCGGCGATCCGGGCCGAATTGATGCGGCTCATCTGGCCGGCCCCGACACCGATGGTCATGCGGTCCCTGCCGTAGACGATGGCGTTGGATTTGACGAACTTGGCGATGCGCCAGGTAAACAGCAGGTCCTCCATCTCCTTTTCTGTGGGTGCCCGTCTGGTCACCACCTTGAGTTCATTATAGAGCTGAAGGTCGGCATCCTGTACCAGCAGGCCGCCGTTGACCCGTTTGAAGTCCAGTCGGTGGATCGCTTCGCTGGTCCACTCGCCGCACTTCAGCAGGCGGACGTTTTTCTTGGTGGCAACCACCTCCTGCGCCGTTTCGGAGACGGAGGGGGCGATGATCACCTCCACGAACTGGCGGTCGATGATCGCCTGTGCCGTCTCCGCATCCAGCTCCCGGTTGCAGGCGATGATGCCGCCGAAGGCGGATTCCGGATCGGTGCTGTAGGCCCGCTCATAGGCCTGTTTCAGATCCGATCCAATGGCGGCACCGCAGGGGTTGGCGTGTTTGACGATGACACAGGCGGCTCCCTCGCTGTACTGTTTGACGCACTCCAGGGCGGCATCGGTGTCGCCGATGTTGTTATAGGAGAGCGCCTTACCCTGGAGTTGCCGGGCTGTGGCAATGCAGACCTCCGGTTGCTCCCGCTCGATGAAGAAGGCCGCCTTCTGATGCGGGTTCTCGCCATAACGCATGGTCTGTATCTGGTGAAACTGTAGATTGATGGTGCGTGGAAACTGTGTAACATCTCCCTCCAGACGGGTACCCAGATAGTTGGCGATGGCGCCGTCGTAGTTGGCGGTGTGCTCGAAGGTCTTGACCGCGAGGTCGAAACGGGTGGAGGCCGTGACGGCGCCACCGTTCTCCTCCATCTCGCTAAGCACCCGGTCGTAATCCGTCGTATCCACCACCACGGTGACGTCCGCATGGTTCTTGGCGGCGGCCCGCAACAGGGTGGGGCCACCGATGTCGATATTATCGATGGCCGTGCCCAGGTCACAGTCCGGGTCGGCCACCGTCTGCTCGAACGGGTAGAGGTTGACGACGATCAGGTCGATGGGCTCGATCCCGTTCTCCAGCATCACCCGGTCGTCGGTGCCGCGGCGGCCGAGTATGCCACCGTGGATCCTGGGGTGGAGGGTCTTGACCCGCCCGTCCATCATCTCCGGAAACCCGGTGTACTCAGAGACCTCGATTACCGGGACGTCGTTCTCGGTCAACAGACGGGTGGTACCGCCGGTAGAGAGTATCTCCACCCCGCGCCGGGAGAGTGAGCGGGCAAACTCAACAATGCCGCTTTTGTCGGATACGCTGATAAGGGCTCTTCGGATGATTGACATGGTTTTGTCTCTGCTGGTATGGAATCTGATGTGGTCTGAGACCTGATCGGGTCGATTGGCTGTAACCGTCCAGGGGATCAATAGACATTCAGCCGCGGATTGACGCTTCAGCTCAGGTGGTAGAGGGCCAGTTTTTTACGCAGGGTGCTGCGGCTGATACCCAGCACCCGGGCCGCGCGTGTCTGGTTGCCCTCGGTGTGCTGCATCACTGTTTCGAACAGGGGTCGTTCCACTTCTGTAATCACCATCTGGTAGATATCGGTGGCTGTGTAGCCGTCGAGTTGTCTGAAATAGCTGTTCAAGGCATCGCGGACGCACTCTTGTAATGGCTCCGTCTGTTTGCTTTTAGCCACGGTAAACTTCGCCGGGGGTTCTTTGTGGGCCGGAATGGCTTCCATTATCATGCTGCCAACTCCTCTCTCTGCTCCAGCCGGTGGAAGAACTCTCTCACCTGGGTGAGCTGTTCCCCGGCCTGTTCTGTTTTATTGATTCGTTTTCTGAACTCTGCCCCATCCGGGTAGCCCTTGCTGTACCAGGCGATATGCTTGCGTGCCACCCGCAGCCCCTGCGCCGTACCATAAAAGGCGTAGAGGTTTTTCAGGTGGGTGCAAAGCAGGCCGCAGACCCATTCTGGCCCCGGCCTTGGCAGACTCTCACCGGTTTCGAGGTAGTACAGGATCTCCCGGAATATCCAGGGCCTGCCCTGGGCAGCACGGCCGATCATGATGGCGTCCGCGCCGGTCTGCCCGAGCACCCGGGCTGCTTTCTCCGGTCCATCGATATCGCCGTTGGCGATTACCGGTATCGCCACCGCTTGCTTTATCGCGCGGATGGTGTGGTACTCCGCGTTGCCGCTGAACCCGCAGGCCCGGGTGCGACCATGTACCGCCACTGCCTGTATGCCTTCCGCTTCCGCAATCTGTGCGATGCGTACGCCGTTGCGCTCTTCCGGGGACCATCCGGTGCGGATCTTGAGGGTTACCGGTACGTCGACCGCCCTGACCACCGCATGGAGTATCCGGCCCACCAGCCGTTCGTCCCGCAACAGGGCAGACCCGGCATCGACCCGGCACACCTTCTTTGCCGGACAACCCATGTTGATATCGATGATCTGGGCGCCGTGCCCAAGGTTGACCCTCGCCGCCTCCGCCATGCAGCCTGGATCGGAGCCGAGAATCTGTACCGAGATGGGACCGGACTCACCGGCGAAGTCGAGACGGCGTATGGTCTTGGGATTGCCCCAGAGCGCCGAGTTGGCGGAGACCATCTCCGACACGGCCAGACCGGCCCCGAGCTGTCGGCACAACTGCCGGAACGGGCGATCTGTGACCCCGGCCATGGGTGCCAGAATCAGGTTGTTGGACAGTTGGTGAGGTCCGATGTGCATCTATTCCAGGGATGTTACGGCCGGTTGCGGAAAAGACCTCCATATTACGATGAAATGGTAGGCAGGCAAAGCTTGAAGAGCTTATTTCAGCAATTCTCAATGTGGCAACATAGTGCAAACATCTAACCAAGTTTTTCACCACGAAGGACACGAAGAGCACGAAGAATTCTTGTTTTTACAGACCTCAACATCATGGTTAAACCATGGATATATAACTCATTGGTTTTAATAAAAAAAATATATTTTCAGACAAAAATTGGACACTCTGCAACGACTGCAGCCCGTTGCCGGC
The DNA here is from genome assembly GCA_030619405.1 of Sedimenticola sp. Classification (GTDB taxonomy): domain Bacteria; phylum Pseudomonadota; class Gammaproteobacteria; order Chromatiales; family Chromatiaceae; genus JAUXBK01. The sequence goes on from JAUXBK010000088.1 coordinate 3,748, forward strand.
AATAAAAAATGACAGGATTAACAGGATTTACAAGATTACATAAACCTGTAAATCCTGCGCAATCCTGTTAATCCTGTCGATTTATTGAGACGACTTTAAACGGAAATGGCGAGGTCTGCATTTAGTGTGGTCAGCAGCGCCACAGAATTGTGCGGCCCGGTGCGGTTTCAGAAGAACAGGAACTCGAAACCGGTGGCTTGCGTTCCCGGGTCTTCCGCCAGCAGATCCACCGTTACCGATTCGCCGGGCCGGATAAGTGAGTGGTCACTCGTTGTGGGGCAGGCATATTCGCCGGGATTGAAGTTGCGGCGTGCAATGAGCTGTTCGTCGCTGCGATAGAGATTCAACAGGATTCGGGGGCAGGGTTGGGGAAAATCTGCCTGGTTGGTAAAGGTGAGATGTATCTGCAGTGCATTCGGGATATCAGGATGGAGAGTGATCGATCGTTCCACCACTTTCAGCAGGGCGGGTTGTTTTCGGGGTGAGAGTTCGCATTTCGCCCACTGACAGAACCATTCCAGTGCCGGCCGTGTCTGTGGGTAGTGCCGAAGCAGCCGATCCCGCCCTTGCCATGCCAGCTGTCCCAGGGCGGTCATCAGCAGGAGCAGAATGGCCAGGGTCCAGAACAGGGTATTCCAGCCGGATCGGCGACCTGCGGGAAAAGGCCCCGGTGCAGGTTCTGTTGGTTGAAGCTCCGGCAGTCCATGGTCTATTTCGAATGGGGGCGGCGGCCTCCCCTCCGCCTGGGTATCGGGTATCTGCAACAGGTCGTGGGTTTTGCCGCGAGCCACCGCCGGGCTTGGCCGCCCTGCAGCGGGGGATTGCAGCTGCCCGACCTCGAGCAGATCGTCCTGGAGCCGATCGGGAATCTCCCAGAGCAGGTCCGGATCCTCTTTCGGTGCCCGGCGTTCTGTAGCCGGATCGAACTGGAACGGGGGCTCCCATTCGGTTGCGTGGGGCGTCTCCCCGGCGCCACTGGTCTCGAACAGCTGGGCCAGGGAGATCTCGTCCTGGCCTGCTGCAGACACGGCAGGCTGTTCAACGCTGGCCTGGTATTCGGCGGCCGCGGGTTCTGCGGGCAGCCCTGAGTTTCCAGTGGACGAGCCGGGGGGGAGGATGGCAGGTGCATCCTGGAGATGCTCTACCGCATTGAAGATCTCGCTGCAACGGCAGCATCGCACCTGCCCGCCCGCGGCCCGGAGCTGCTCTGCATGGATGCGAAACTGGGTCTGGCAATGGGGACACTGGGTATACATGCTGTGGTCAGGCTATCCCGTCGCTGTCGTTTACCGGCGCCGTCCCTGCAGCAGCACCCAGTCACCGAGTACTGTCGGCGGGGCGATCTGGAAGTCGCCGGCGTAGGCCTTGCGCACTTCTGTCGTCTGCTCTATCAGGATGCCTGACAGGGCGATGCTGCCCCCGCGCATCGTGTGAGCGGCGATTTCCGGCTCCAGTTCGATCAAGGTGCCAGCCAGTATGTTTGCCAGAACCATATCATATCGATCCCTGGGAAGCCGGCTGTTGTCGTAGACCTGCAGTCTGTCGGACACCCGGTTTTTTTCTGCGTTCCGGCGGGTCGCCTCCAGCGCCTGGGGGTCGTGGTCGATGGCCGTTACCCGTGCCGCCCCCAGTTTGAGTGCGGCCACCGACAGGATGCCGGAGCCGCAACCGAAATCCAGCAGGGTCTTGTCCTGGAGCCCGGCACTATCCAGCCACTGCAGGCAGAGTGAGGTGGTGGGGTGGGTGCCGGTGCCGAACGCGAGTCCGGGATCGAGTTGCACCACAACGGCATCGTTTGCCTGTGGTTGCCGGCCGTCCGGGCAGACCCACAGCCGCTGTCCGAATCGCATCGGGTGGAACTCGTCCATCCAGGCGCGTTCCCATACCTGCTCTTCCAGCCGCTCGAGCTGCAGGTCTCGGTCGACATCCATAATCAGTTGCCGTGCGATCTCACCGCGCAGCAGATCGCCGTCTGCGTTGCCGGGGAACAGGGCGGTAACCCGGGTCCGCTGCCACAGCGGGGATTCGCCAGGGGCGGGTTCCAGCAGAGGCTCGTCTGCCGCGTCCCTCAGGGTGACCGACAGTGCACCCAGGTTCTCGAACAGCAGTTCGACCAGGGGGGCTTTCTCCCTGTCGGTGGTCAGGTGCAGCTGCAGCCAGGGCATGAAGAGAGGTACTAGGTCCTAGGTCCTAAGGTACTAGGAAAAAACCAAGCCCAGGCTTCCTCTGGTTCCCACGCTCCGCGTGGGAACCCATGCCAGCCAAGCAGGATAGCTCACCGCATCCTACGCTCAGTTTGCTGCACGTCATAGCACTAGGAGCCTGTCCGAGAATAGAGAACCTACTCGGCAATTGCTCCTGCATTGCTCTAACTACCTACATCCATGTAGGCGTGCGGAAAACCCATTTTGGCCAGATTTCCCGATTAAATTCGTTAAATATGTCCAATATTCGCCTCATTTAATCGAAAAATCTGACTCAAAATGGATTCCCCTCGCTACGACCACCATGGATGGCGGAAGTGCCGGTTTTGCAGGAGCAATAAACCGGCCGGCCCCTATTCTCGGACAGGCTCCTAGAGCGCTTGGCGATGCTCATCCCGCCACTCCGGATACTGAAAAAGGGCGTTGAATTTCCCATTCTTTATCCTTTGTACCAGCAGAACACCGCCTCTACCCTGTTGCCGGGTGGGTGAAAGTAAACTGATTTACACAAGGTTTTCAGTAGCAGGATCCCGCGTCCCGAAAAACAATCGTCTGGTAGCGTATCCCCCTTCTCGAACGGTGAGGCGTCGAAGCCATCCCCGCTGTCCTCCACGGTGATGCTGACCCTCCCCCCGGTATCGTCTGAACCAATCTTGACCCAGATCGAGATAGACCCGTCCTGCAGCGCGTTCAGCCGCTTCTCACGTTCTGTAAAATAACCGGTAAACCCCTCAGGGGATTGCTTGAGCTTCGAATCCAGCTGCAACACTCCATGGTCCAGGGCATTGATGTACAGCTCGGTGAGGATGGTAAACAGTACCCGCCGGTGGTCCTGCAGCTGCTCGAGTTCCAGGATCTGATTGACGACCAGTGGTATCGGGTCGGTCTGGCGCAGGCGCTCTCCGGAGAGGATCAGCGAGAAGGCCGAGGTGTCCTGTTCCATCCCTTCGGCGGTCTCTTCCAGCAGGTCCGGGATCTCCTCGTGGTGAGGAATATTGTCCCACTGGGGCAGGATTCCGGGCAGGCACGGGATCTCTGCCAGGCTGATGTCGTCATCCTGGGGCGCATTACCGCAGAAGGCATCGAGGGCGTGTCTGATCCGGCTCAATATGTCGTCACCTGGCTCCCTCGCGCTGATAGCCTGTTCCAGGCGGGCCTGACTGAAATACTCGTCGTGCTCGTTTCGGGCCTCGATGACTCCGTCGCTGACCAGGAGAAGGCGGTTACCCCGCTGAGTTGTGTAGTGCTCCATGACAGACTGAAAATCGAGCTCCGGTTGGATGCTGAGCGGCAGGGAGCGGGACCTGAAGCGGTGTTTGATCGCGCCATCCCGGCCGTCCAGGAGCAGGATATCCGGCATACCACAGTTACAGACGGTGATATTTTCGAGGGATCGGTCGATGGAGACGAACTGCACTGCGAAGAACATCCCGGTGGGCATCAGGGAGAGGAGTTTCTCGTTGATCCCGGCCAGGATCTGATGTGGTGCAAAGCCCTTGCTGGTCATTGCCCGGAACACCTCCGAGGCAGGCAGGGCACCAAGTGCGGAAGCGAGCCCATGTCCGGTAAAGTCTCCCAGGATCAGATTGAGATTACCGGCAGGGGAATAGGCGCTGAGAAGTACGTCGCCACTGAAAACATCGGCCGGGCGAAGCAGGCTTTCAATCTCGTCCATCGCCACATTGTCGGCAACCACGGCGCCGCTGAAGACACTTTCCGCAGCTGCCTCGTCCTGTTTCATCCGGTTGTACAGGCTGCCGATCTGGCTGTGCAGGGAACGTAGTCTCTGTATAGCGAGGATCTTTGCCTTGATGAGAATGGGGCTGAACGGCTTGGTGAGGAAGTCGTCACCCCCGACTTCGACACACCGGGTCAGTGAGTGCTCGTCCGTCAGGCTGGTGAGAAAGATGATAGGAACCGAAGGCTGACCCTCGAATTCACGGATTCTCATCACCGCTTCATAGCCGTCCATGACCGGCATCAGGAGATCCATGAACACGATATCCGGGTGCTCTGACTCGAACTGCTGCAGGGCCTGAACGCCATTTTCGGCCTGGATCACCTGATATCCGTATTGCTCCAGCAGAGGTTTGAGGATCAACCGGTTCGAGAGTTCATCATCGACGATCAGCGCTTTCCCCTGAAGTACCGCGCCCGTTTTGGCCCGGGGGGGGGGCGTTTGTAAAGCGGTGTGCATTTTTTGGTGAGTCCAGCAAAGGTTAACAAGGTATGGGTGAGCGAATCTGCCGGAAATGACGATTCCAGACACACTATCGGCCACCCCCCTTCGTTCTTGACTGGCAGGGGGTAATCAATCGAATTCAATGAAAAAGTGCAGGCGGACAGGCGATATCAATGCTGTGGCAGCGGGAGAACCGTTTTTGCCCGGGTGGCCCCTGCGTGCAGCGGCTCGATCTGCAGTCTGGAACGACGGCGGTCCCGCCTTCTCCGCTCCCAGACATCTGTCGGCAGCGACTCTTCTTCATGGCGTTGGTCGCGCAGGCTGGATCGATGGTAGAACTTCCTTACCTCCATCGTCTTGTCTTTGAGACGGGTACCATTGAGTCGTTCGATCACTACGACTGCGTCCTTCGCCGGTTCGATGTGGGCTATTCCGTGATATTCGACGGTCTGCCCCTTCCGATCGATGATCCGGAAGATCTCACAACCGAGAATCTTTTTTCCATGTCTGTTCGAAAAAGGATTCCAGTGGGACCGCAAGGAACTGGAAAGGTAGTTGATCAGGCCCAGTCGGGTTACGGATTCGGGGAGTCTGCGAATGAAAATATCCATAAAGTCTTCCTCGGTATATTGAGGCGTTGCCTGAAATTAACTATCTAACTATAGATCGGCGATCAGGGTTATTCTGCTGAAAACATGAACTGGGTCACAATTCAGAAAGAAATGGTACGTTCTTTGATGTGGTGTCAGGCAGCGGGTGGTTTGCCATCTGGCAGTGACCCATAGAGGGTCTCGATCTGCAGGTTTTTTCTGCGCCGATCCCCCCGGCGTCGGTCGACGATGGCCAGTTGCCCCTTCCCGGAGTTCAATCTTCTCTCCCGGCGCCCGCTGCGTGGAAAATATTCCCGGACTTCCATGACCTTGCCATGCAACAGGCTGCCACTGAGATGTCTGATCAATGTTTCCCCTTCCCTATCGTCATCGATATAAGCCAGACCATGGTATTCAACCCTGTCGGTATCCAGATTCCTGATCCTGAGGATGTCGCTCATTTTCAGTTTTCCCCGTCTAAGAAAGGGGAGTATCTGGGTACGTCGAAGGCCCTGGGTGATGAATGCATTCAGCTCTTTCTGGCTGGTCGAATCAGAAATATCCCGAATAAAAATGATCATGGCGCCAACCCCTTTGTTTTTATCGATTGTTGTAGATTTCGGGTAAACACCAAGTAAACCATCCTCGTTTGGGGTAAAAGCGGGTCTGGTGTCCCCTGCTGGGAGCGTCTGCGGCCAGGGGGGATGGCCGCAGCCGAGCCTACAGGGACATATTTATGGTGTCCCCCAGCAGGGGGCCTCAGACCCGCTAACGGGATTAACTTGGCACGTACGGTTTCCGTTTATATGATCCCACTGTAAATAGCAACAGATATTCCTGTTTTTCACGGTTTATTGGTACCTAGATCCTGCAAGTAGTCGTGCATACAGAGTGCAATATATTGTTTCGTAGAGTGAATGAAAAATTGAGTGGAATCCTTATTGTGATTGCCGAGATTTTTC